>JAFGFV010000460.1 GCA_016930895.1 Spirochaetales bacterium
GCCAGGCTTCCGGGCTCAGGATCATGCCGCTCTGACCGGCCACGTCGTCGCCGGTCCACAGCCAGTCCAGGGGCATCTGGCGGCAGGCCCGCTCCGCCAGCACCCGGGCGAACCCGGCGCAGCGTTCGAGCAGGGTCCGGGCCAGCCGGGGCCGGGCGGCGAGGTCCACCAGCGCCTCCTCCAAACCCCGTAGCCGCCAGTACATCTCGAAGGCGCATGGGGATACGTCGCAGCCCACGAAGTATTTGCTGCTTCGTTGGAGCAGGGGCTCCATCCGATCCAGAAGGAACTCCAGCCGGTCTGTCGGGAAGCGGTAGGCCAGAATCCCTTCCTCGGATGCCCCGGCCAGGGGGAACTCCACCGGCTGGTTGAAGGCCCCCAGCTTTTCCCAGCGGATCCCCCAGAAGTCCCGATGCCCCTCACCATCCCGCTCGTGGACGATCCCTTCCATGGCGTAGTTGTTGTTGACCCAGGTCTGCAGCACGTCGTTTCCCATGGCTTCCCCGACCTGCTCGGCAGGCACTTCGAGGAGTTGCGCCAGCCTGCGGGCGGTGTCCGGGTGAAACCACATGAACACGGGAACGCGGTCGACCGGCTCCCGCCTCAAAGCCGCGTGGACGCGCTGTTTTGGGGTCGCCACGGTCGCCACTGTACTACCGATCCATCCGGCGCGCAACCGCGGCCGGCGGGACACGCCCGGCGGGGCGGCACTCCGCGGTGCGGGGGCAGCCGCCCCGCGATCCAGCGGCCCGTATCCTTTACGGCCGGGGGCGAAGCGCCGTAGAGTTGGGGGTGGAGGGCAAGCGAGGATGACCAAGAAGGAGCGCGTGCGCACGACCCTGGAGCGTCGGGAGCCGGACCGGGTGCCGATGTTCGAGCTGACCGTGGCCAATCCGGTCCTGGAGAGCGTGCTGGGCAGGAAGATCGAAGGCTTCGGCACCGGGGAGGCCAAGGCGGCCGGGATCCGGGCGGGCATGCAGGGGGCCGAGGTCCGCCGTGATTTGATCCGGCGGAACGTGGAAGGCATGATGGAGTTCTTCGAGAAGGTGGGTTACGAGATGTTTTGGTTCCGCCCCACGGACTATCTCGTAACCTTCGCCATGGGTCTGCCGGATGACATCACCGCCAACTCCATTTTTGACGTGGCCATCACCGAGACGGAGGCCAACACCTTCCGCATCCAGAGCGAGGAGCACGGCTTCTGGTCCATCGAGCAGTACGAGCCGGAGAGCGATACCTGCGTGACCGTCACGGATTCGATCTCCCAAGGCGGAATTGCCGAGCTGCGCCGCTACGTGGACTATCTCGAGCGGTCGGCGGACACGCCGCTGCACGAAAGCCTCCAGGACGGGGTGGGGGCGATCCGCCTGGCGGTGGAGCGGCAGAAGGCCCGTGGCGAGGAAGGGATGTTCGTGATGGGGGCGGCGGACATCGCCTTTCCGACCTTCGTGCCGTACCTGCCCCTGTTCCTGGTGACCATGGTCGACGAGCCGGCGCTGATCCAGCGCTACATGGCCGCCACCACCGAGGGGATGATGACCGTCCTCCGTGCCCAGCTCGAGCTCGGTGTGGACGGCGTCCTGGGGGCCGAGGACTGGTGCTTCGGTGGCGGTCCCCTCGTCTCGCCGGAGATGTTCCGGCGCTTCATGGCCCCGCACCTCAAGCGGATCGCCGACGAGTGCCATGCCCACGGCGTGCCGTACCTCAAGCACCTGGATGGCAACACCAGGGTGCTGTTGGACATCCTGGTGGACGAGGTGGGCATCGACGGCCTGCACAGCATCGAGCCCCCTGCGGGGATGGACATCGGCTGGGTCAAGGCGAAGTACGGTGACCGAATCACGGTCCTGGGGAACATCGACTGCGCCCACCTGCTGAGCTTCGGCACTCAGGAGCAAGTGGTCGAAGCGGTCAAGGACATCCTGCGGGCCGCGTCCCCGGGGGGCGGGCACGTGTTCGCCTCGAGCAACAGCATCCACAGCGGGGTCAGCCCCGAGACCTTCCGGACCATGGTGCGGGCGGTGCGGGAGTTCGGCACCTATCCGATCTCGATTTCGGGCTGAGGAGGAAGGGTTCGTGGGCTCCGGCGGCAGCGAGGTGTTCGAAGGGTTCCTCCGGGCGGTGCGGCGGCAGCGGCCGCGCAGGGTCCCGGTCGTGTTCTGCATCAGCTCCCAGTACATCTGCCGGCGCTTCGGCGTGGCGGTCCGGGACTACCTGTACGATCCGGAGGTCAAACTCCAGGTCCAGTGCGCCTTCCAGGACGCGTACCCGGAGGCGATGCTCGTCCCGGGCATCTATCCGGACTTTGGCTGCGGGGTCGTCGAGCCCTCCGCCTTCGGCTGCAGGCTTGTGCAGCGGGAGGACAACCCGCTGGCCCCGGAGCCGGTTTGCCCACAGGCCCTGCAGGCGCAGCCCGGAGACCGTGGGATCGAAGACGCCCTCCGACTCGAGGTGCCGAAGGCGGGCCGGGACGGCCTGATGCCCCAGGTGCTCGAGCAGTACCGCTATTTCTGGAAGCACCTGGACCGCAGGTACATCGAGCGCTACGGCTACCTGGAGGGTTTCGCCTTCGCCATGGGACCGGTGGAGACGGCCGCCCTGGTCGTGGGCTACGAGAACTTCCTGATGGGCCTGGTCGATCATCCCGAAGCCGTGCACCGGCTCCTGGGCAGGGCGACGGAGCTCACCCTGGAATGGCTGAGGGCTCAGGAGAAGCTCAACGGGACCCTGCGGAGGATCTACCTGTTCGACCACACCCCGGCCAGGGTGGGACCGGCCCATTTCGAGGAGTTCGTGTTCCCGTACCTTGCCCGGGTGTGCCGGGAGTTCGCTTCGGCCCTCAAGATCTACCACATCTGCGACCGCCAGATCGCCCACGTGCTGCCGCGCCTGCCGGATCTCGGGATCGACGTGCTGTACTTCGCAGCGGACATTGCCGAGGTCAAAGCGGCCACGGGCGGGCGGGTTTCGCTGATGGGGAACCTGAGCCCGATCGATCTCTTCCTGCAGGGTACTCCCGGAGGCGTGGCGGCCGAGGCGGCACGGTGCATCGAGATCGCTGCAGAAGCGCAGGGGGGCTACCTGCTGGCCCCAGGGGGGGCCTTCATCCCCGGGACGCCCGAAGAGAACATCCGGGCCGTCTTCGCGGCGGTGGACCAGAGGCCGCGGTAGCCGGATATCGAAATCCAGAGAAAAACCCTTGACGTGGTTTCGCTTTTGCGTTACCATATTAGTGTAATAGAGCAATAGTGCACTAAATAGGAGGATGCCAATGACAGCCGCGGGCATTCAGATCAAGGGCCTGTCCTTCGGGTACTCCCGGGA
>JAFGFV010000461.1 GCA_016930895.1 Spirochaetales bacterium
AGGGCATGTACGCGCTCGTTGAAATCAAGGGCAAGCAGTACAAGGCGGAAGCCGGCACGCTGCTCAAGGTGGATCTTTTCGACAAGGAGCCCGGGGAGGCTGTGGAGTTCGACTCCGTGGTGCTCGTTTCCGGGGGCGAGAACCCCCGGGTCGGGCAGCCTTACGTCAAGGGCGTGACCGTCAAGACGGTCGTGGAAGAGAACGGAAGGGATCCGAAGATCCTGGTGTTCAAGTACAAGAAGCGCAAAAACTACCGCCGGACCCGAGGGCACCGGCAGCCGTTCACGCTGCTGAGGGTCCAGGAGATCGCCGGCGCGTAGGTGGGCAGCTGCGAAGGCGTGGCGTGATCCGCTGCCTGGTCAGCCTTGACGCGGCGGGGTGTCTCGTGGGCTTCGAGGCCTCCGGTCACGCGCTGAGCGGGGTCCCGGGGCTTCCGGACGGACGGGGTTTCGATCCGGCTTGCGCGGGGGTGAGCGCACTCCTGCGCACCGCTGCGCGCCTGCTGTACCGGCACCCCGGGCTGCAGGTCGGTGGGGGGGCGGACCGCCCCGGGCGGATGCTCCTCGAGCTGAGCTCGGCCTCCGAGGGGACCAGGGCTTGGCTGCAGGGGGTCACGGATTTCCTTCTCGCGGGCCTGCAGGACATCCAGGATGAGTACCCGCAGAGCCTGAAACTAGAGATTCGACGAAAGGGGACGACGAACCATGGCACATAAGAAGGGTGGAGGCAGCTCCAAGAACGGTCGGGATTCCGCGAGCCAGCGCCTGGGAGTCAAGCGATTCGGCGGTGAGCTCGTCAGCGCCGGATCCATCCTGGTGCGCCAGCGCGGTACCCGGTTCCATCCCGGCGCCAACGTCGGCAGGGGCCGCGACGACACTCTGTTCGCTAAGATTACCGGCAAGGTTCTGTTCCACACCCGCCGCGGGAGGAAGCTCGTCAGCATCGAGCAGTAGCCCAGCCGGGCCCCCGCATGGAGAACAAGTTCATCGACGAAGCGGTCATCGAAGTTGCCTCCGGCGGCGGCGGTGACGGCGCGGTGCACTTCCGCCGGGAAAAGTTCGTTCCCAAGGGGGGACCCGACGGCGGAGACGGGGGCGACGGCGGGGATGTGGTGTTCACGGTGCGGCGCAACCTGAAGACCCTGGCGCACCTCAAGATGCGCCCGGTGTTCAGGGCGGAGAACGGCCGTCCCGGCGCGGGACAGCGAAAGCACGGGCGCCGCGGGGCGGACGTGGAGATCCCCGTCCCTCCGGGGACCCTGATTCGCGATTCGGATTCGGGGCGGCTGATACGGGACCTGGTACAGGAAGGGGAGAGCTGGCGGGCGATCGCCGGCGGCCGGGGCGGGCGCGGCAACGCCCGTTTTGCCACCTCCACGCGCCAGACTCCCCGTTTCGCGGAGGAGGGCAGACCGGGCAGCAGCCGCCGGCTGTTGGTCGAGCTTTCCCTGATCGCCGACGTCGGGCTCCTCGGGCAGCCGAACGCCGGCAAGTCGACCCTCCTGGGGCGGCTCTCGAACGCCCATCCCAAGACCGGCGCCTACCCGTTCACGACCCGCAGCCCGAACCTGGGGATGCTACGCATCCAGGGCCGCGATATTCTCGTGGCCGACATCCCAGGGATCATACAAGGGGCATCCCACGGGGCCGGGCTGGGACTGGAGTTCCTGCGCCACGTGCGCCGGACCCGGCTGCTCCTGTTCCTGATCGATTTGGGCGATCCGGACCCCGTCCGGGTGTACGGGATGCTCCTCGAGGAGCTCCGGGCCTTCGACGAGGAGATGACGCGCAAGCCCAGGCTGGTCGTCGGCAACAAGCTGGACCTGGAAGGCGCTCCGGAAGCGCTGGCGGAGCTGCAATCCGCCCTGTCCGGGCAGACAGTCCTCGGTATCTCCGCGCTGACGGGGGAAGGCACGCAAGGGCTCGTGAACGAACTGCTGCAGCGCTTCGCGGGTCCGGCATGACCCTGGCGATCTTCGGCGGTACGTTCAATCCGGTTCACGTGGGTCATCTCTTCCTGGCCCGGGAGGCCAGAAGCAGGCTCGGTTACGACCGGATCCTGTTCGTGCCGGCGCACATCCCCGTGCACAAGGACGTGGAGGTCGAGGTGGGACCGGGGCATCGGCTCGCCATGCTGGAGCTGGCGCTGGAGCCGTATCCGGAGTTCCAGGTGGACGACTGTGAGCTGGAGCGCGGAGGGGCCTCCTACACCATTGACACGGTGCGGAGCGTCCTCGAACGGTACGCCGTCGATGGCAAACCCGGCCTCCTGATAGGAGACGACCTGGTGCCGGGATTCGACGGCTGGAAGGAGGCACCGGTGCTGGCCCAGATGGTGCAGCTCATCGTGGGGAGGCGCCGTTCGGACGGGCAGGTCAGGATGCGGTACCCGTGCCTGTACCTGGACAACGCGGTGCTGCCGGTATCGTCGTCGCAAGTCCGTGAGCGCCTGCAGCAGGGACGGGAAATCCGCGATCTGGTCCCGGGGCCGGTCGCCGAGTACATCCTGCGACATGGGCTGTACGGCCCGGGCGGTTGAAGCGCTGCTCGCGCGCTATCTGGGAGCGCGGCGGCGGGCGCACTGCCGTGCCGTGGCCCGTCTGGCCGCCCGTTTGTGCCGGCGTTTCGGCCTCGACCCCCAGCAAGGGAGGCTCGCAGGGCTAGCCCACGACCTGGCCAGGGAGCTGCCAGCCGACAGGCTCCTGGAGCTTGCCGCCGCCGAGGGCGGGGTGATCACGCAGGAGGAGCGGGAGCGCCCGGTCCTCCTGCACGGCCGGGCGGGAGCGGCGCTGCTCCGGCGGGAGGTCGGCGGCTGTGATCCGGAGGTGTACCAGGCCGTGGCGGACCACGTGACCGGACGCGCCGGCATGGGACGGCTGGCCAAGATCGTGTACGCAGCGGACTTCCTGGCCGCGGGCCGGCGGTTCGTGGACCCCGGCACGAGAGCCAGGATCCTGCGCCTGGATCTCGACGCAATGGTGGGGGCCGTGCTCGAACGGGTGTTCGAGTATCTGGGTCGGGGGGGAATCCCGCTGGCCAGGAACGCCGCGGCCCTCTATGATGAGCTGGGAGAGCACGCTGATGCGCAAGCGCAAATGGGATAAGAGCATACTGGTTCTGGTCCTGATCGTGCTGGTCGTTGCCGGGATGGTGGTCTTCGGCTACCTGCAGCTGCGCACGGACCCGTACACGGAGACCCTCAAGAGGGGGGAGCCGGTGTCGATCCTCTTCGCCTTTGGGGGAGACAAGGACTACCGCTTTTTCGAATTGCTGGTGTATCACCCCCAGACCCACCGGGGTGCGCTGCTGTTCATACCGGGCAACGTCGGGTCGATCATCGAGAGCCTCAAGAGGATGGACCGCATCGACGTCCTGTACGACCCGGGGGACTTCGGGCCCCTGACGGCCAAGATCGAGGAGTTGACCGGGCAGAAAATCCATTTCTACATCGACCTGTGCGACTCCGCCATCCGGGACGTCGTCGACCTTCTGGGGGGGCTGGAGCTGTTCATACCCAACCCGGTCCAGGCCACGGGCGACGAGGGGCTCGTGCTCCTGCCGTCGGGGAGCGTGATGCTGGACGGAGACAAGGTAAGGGACTTCATAGCCTACGAGGACCCGGCCGAGTCGGAGATGGACTCGGTTGGGCGCCGGCAGCGCTTCCTGCAGGCGCTGCTCAAGCGCATGGGGGAAAGCGAGATCCTGCGGACCGAGAGCGGCTTCGCAGTCCTGAGGGCGCGGACGGTTTCCAACCTGAATGCCCGGGCTCTGGAGGCCTTTGTGGGCGAGCTCGGGCGGCTGGACGCCGACAAGCTCATCCTGCAGAGGGTCTTAGGATCTACGCGGATCGTGGACGGCAACGAGCTCGTGTTTCCGCATTTCGAGGGGCAGCTGCTCAAGGAGATCATGAAGCAGACCCTCGAAACCCTGGCCAGCCAGGAGCCCATGACGGCCGAGGAGCTGACGATCGCAGTGGAGGTCCTGAACGGCACCAACGTGACCGGGTTGGCGCGGCGGGCGGCCAACGTGTTCCAGAGCTTCGGCTACGAGATCGTGGCGGTGGGCAACGCCGACAATCAGGATTACCTGAAGACCGTGATCCTGGACCGCAAGGGAAGGGTCGAGGCGGCCGAGAGAATCGCCGACCTGATACGCTGCGAGCGGGTGTATACGCGCCTGGAGGAGGGCTACGACCCGGCCGTGGATGTGACCGTCATTCTGGGAAAGGATTTTGATGGAAGATACTGCAAGAAATAGCGTCCTGGAAATCGCCCGGCTCCTGGAGGACCACCGCGGCGAGGACGTGATAGCGCTGTACATCGGGGAAATGAGCAGCTGGACGGACTATTTCGTCATCTCCACGGTGCGCAGCTCCGCCCACCTGCGGGGCCTGTTGCGTGCTCTCGAGGAGTATTTGTCGGCGAATCACATCGTACCGCTGACTCCCCGAAAAACCTCCCGCAGCGACGAAGGATGGACGCTCATCGACTGCGGGAACTTCGTAGTCCATCTGATGGACCACGAACACCGGGAGTTCTATGAGCTGGAAAAGCTCTGGTTCAGGAATGAGCTGATCTACTCGTCGAAATCCTCGTAGTCGAGGTCGTCGTCCAGTTCGTAGTCTTCGTCTTCTTCGTCTTCGTCTTCGTCCTCGAGTTCCTCGTCCTCGAAATCCTCGTCTTCGTCTTCGAAATCGTCGTCTTCGTCTTCGTCCTCGAGTTCTTCTTCGAAGTCTTCGTCCTCTTCGAACTCTTCGTCTTCCTCTTCTTCCTCTACTGCTACTTCTTCTTC
>JAFGFV010000462.1 GCA_016930895.1 Spirochaetales bacterium
ATCGTCATGAGCCTGATCGCCGCGGCCATGGCCTTCGGCTACGTCATGGCCCGGCTGCGTATCCCAGCTCTGGCCACCGAGTGGCTGCTACGGGTCACGGACAACTACTACCTGCTCCTGCTGCTGGTCAACGTGATGCTGCTGGCCCTGGGGGCCATCATGGACATGGCGCCGCTGATCCTGATCTGCACGCCAATCCTGTACCCCGTGCTGGTGCTCAAGATGGGCATGGATCCGATCCACTTCGGGATCATGCTGCTGCTCAACCTGGCCATCGGATTGTGCACCCCGCCGGTGGGCAGCGCCCTGTTCGTGGGCAGCGCGATCGGCAAGATCTCGATCCGCCGGGCCACTCGGGGCTGCCTTCCTTTCTACCTGGCCATGCTGGTCGCCCTCATGCTGGTGACCTACGTGCCGGCCATCACCATGACCCTGCCGAACCTGATCATGGGCGCGGAGTAGCCCAAGTTCCGCAGCGGGGCCGGCAAGGCCGCGGCGCGGAAAGAAAGGGGGCAGGGGTTCGCACCCCTGCCCCGCGCGTTTGCCGACGGGTATCCGGCTACTTGACCGCGCGGATCCGCTCCACCACGGCCAGGATCTCTTTCGGCTGCTTGTCGTACAACGGCTGCATGGCGGCCATGAACTTGGCCTTCTCCTCGGGGCTGACCTCGGTGATCATCGCGCCCTTGTCGCGCACGGCCTTCTCCGCCACCTTCTCGAAGTCCGTCCAGAGCTTGATCTGGACCGGCATGGAGTCCCAGGCGGCCTTCTTGATCAGCTCCTGGTCTGCCTTGGAGAGCCGGTCGAAGACCCTCTTGCTGGCCACGAGGATCTCCGGCACGCGGGTGTGCTCGTCGGTGATGAAGTACCGGGCCACCTCGAAGTGGCTGGTCGACAGGTAGCTGGGCCAGTTGTTTTCCGCGCCGTCCACCACCCCGGTCTGCAGGGCCGAGTAGACCTGGCCGAAGTCCAGGGGCGTGGCCACGGCGCCGAGGCCTTCGACCAGGCCCACCATCAGGGGGGACTGCTGCACGCGGATCTTCATGCCCTTCAGGTCCGCCACGGTCTTGACCGGTTTCTTGGTGTAGAAGTTGCGCGAGCCGCCGTCGTACCAGCACAGACCGACGAAGTTCGAAGGCTCCAGTTTCTGGAACAGCTCCGCGCCGATGGGGCCGGTCAGGACCTTCCACATGTGGTCCGCGTCGCGGTACAGGTAGGGAAGCTGCAGGGCGTCCAGGTCACGCACGAAGGCGGCCATGGGCGAGATGCTCACCCGGGTGAAATCGATGGCCCCGAGCTGGACCTGCTCGATCACCGCCTTTTCCTCGCCGAGCTGCTTGCTGTGATAGATCTCGACGGTGATGCGGCCGCCGCTCCTCTCCTTGACCAGCCGGGCGAACTCGTAGTCCCCCTTGGTGGTCGGATAGTCGGCGGGGTGCGTTTCTCCGAGACGCAGGGTGATCGCTCTCTGTCCGAAGACCGCCGCAGTGGAAAACAGCAGGACGGTCACGAGGACCAGCAGTACCAGACGCTTCATTTGGGTACCTCCTTGAGCCCCTCGCTGGGGCCCTGAGGTTATCATAGGTCCGGTCGATTCCGCCGTCAAGATTTCACTTTTCGCGGGGCCGTGGTAGACTGCCGGGAAAGGAGGCGGCATGGCATTTCACAGGCAGGGCGAGCTGCGCCGGTGGGCCATCGGCGAGGGGCGGACCCGGGTGCAGGTGAACACGGAACGCCTGATGATGGTGGTCATCGACTTCGAGGATGGGCCGGCGGAGCGGCCGGATCCGCCGCACAGCCATCCCCACGAGCAAATCTCCTACGTGGTGTCCGGGCGGGTGCGCTACTACCTCGGAGAGGAGCACGCCGATCTGGAGGCCGGGGACATGGTGACGATTCCCGCGGAGGTGCCCCACTCGATCCAGCTGCTCAGCCCGACCGTGCGCCTGGCCGACGCGTTTCACCCCGTGCGGGAGGACTTTCTGGCCGGATAGGCCCGGGTCCGACGGCTCAGCGGTAGCGGGCCCGGTAGAGGTCCTCCTCCAGCAGCCGGACGACCGTGCGCCCGGACTCGTGGGCGAGCACGCGGAAGCCTTCCTCGAGCTGCTCGACGGTCAGGGTCGCCAGCATCGCGGCCGTCATGATGTCGCCCCCCACTCCCCCCAGACCGAACATGTCCGGGCTCGCCGGCACGTCGATCGTGATGTCCTTCCGCCGCCAGGCGATCTTGCCGTCCCTGTCGTGGTACAGGCTCGGGGTCAGGCGCAGGTGCAGCGACACGGCGCTTCCCCAGGAAGGCGCCCGTAGCCCGTACTGCTCGATGTCCAGATCGAGGAGGTACGCGACCTTCTGTCCGCGGTCCACCAGGCGGGCCCGCAGGACGGAAGCCGAGGCCTCAGAGGTCTCGGCCAGAATGATGGCCGGGACGTCCACGGAGGACAGTGCCTCGTGCATGACCACCTCCGCTTTGGCCGCCTCGGAGGCCTTGAGCACCGTGGTGCCGACCTTGATGGCCGTGCCGATGGGGTTACTGGAGTCGACCCAGACGGAGGAGTCGATGTCCACCGTGGGATTGGGGGGAACCCGCATGTTGACCGCGAGG
>JAFGFV010000463.1 GCA_016930895.1 Spirochaetales bacterium
CTCGATCTTGGCGAACCGCTGGCTGGCGAAGGTGATGATGATCAGGATCACGTACGACAGCGCCGCGGCGTAGCCCATGTTGAAGAAGTTGAGCCCCACCTTGTAGGTGTAGACGCTCAGGGTCTCGGTGGCGTTGGCCGGGCCCCCGCGGGTCATCACGAAGATGGTGTCGAAGATCTTGAACGAGTCGATGAAGCGGATCAGCAGAGCGACCACCATGAACGGCACCAGGAGAGGCAGCGTGATGTAGCGAAAAGTCTGCAGGTGGTTTGCCCCATCCACCCGGGCAGCCTCGAACACATCCGGGGGCAGGCTTGCGATCCCCGACGACAGCAGGAGGAACACGAAGGGTGTCCACTGCCAGACGTCCACGATCATGACCGCTGGGAGGGCCGGGGCGGGCTCGCCGAGCCAGATCGGCCCCTCGATGCCGACCAGCCCGAGCAGGAAGTTGACGATCCCGTTTTCCGGGTTGTACATGTACTTCCAGATCAGGGCGAGAACCACCGGGGTGATCATCATCGGGATCAGCAGAATCGAGCGTAGGACCTGGCGGAACCTCGACTGCTTCGCGGCGCTGAGGGCCAGCAGCATCCCGACTGCCATCTCCGCTGCCACCACGCCGACTGTGAACACCACGGTCACCCGCAGGGCGCTCCAGAAGCGGTCGTCCTGCACCAGCTCCACGAAGTTGCGGAACCACACGAACTCAGGCGGCTTCGGGCTGGTCAGGCTCCACTGGTGGAACGACAGGTACAGCGAGTGCAGCAGGGGGTAGATGCACACCGCCAGCAGGAAGACCACTGCGGGCACCGCCATCAGCCAGGGCGTCGATCGGTGCCAGCTCTTTCCGGTCAGTGAGGACATGGGCAGCTCCGCAGAATGGGGGCTCCCGCCTGCGAATCCCGCAGTATGCGATCCCGCCGGACCGCAGGCGGGGAGCCGTCTGGAGTTCTGCTACTTGTAGTAGCCGGCCTTGCGCATTAGATCTTCGACCTTGGCGGCCGCATCGTCCAGGGCCGCTTTGGCCGACATCTCCCCGGCGATGGCCTTTGAGCAGGCCACTCCGATGATGTCATCGACCTGGGCGTACTCCGGGATCTGCGGAGTGGTTCTCGTTTCCCCGCTGAGCAGCTTTTCGATGTTCGCATAGAAGGGGAACTTGGCCAGCACATCCGGATCACGATAAGTCGACAGCCTGCAGGCCACGGTCCCGTTGAAGGCGTCGAGCTTGTCGTTCTCCTTGTTGGTCAGCCAGTTGATGAGCTCGTAGGTTGCGTCCTTGTTTTTGCTGGCGCTGGAGATTCCGAAGAACCAGTAGATGCTGAGGGTCGTGTGAGGAAGGCCCTTCCGGGCCACGGGAAACAGGGTGTACCCGTTGTTCCCCATGATCTTCGAGCGATCAGGGAGCTCCGCCCAGGAGGCGATGTGGCTCCAGTGCCACATGAGCGCGGCGTTGCCGTTCAGGTAGACCGGGCCGTTCTCCGTTTCGTCGTAGGTCGTCGAGGCCTTGGGCGTGACCTCCCACTTGTTGCGCAGGTCGATGTAGTACTGCAGACCCTTGACCCCGGCGTCGGAGTTGAAGGTCGGCTTGTAGTTGGCGTCGAAGATTTCCCCACCGAAGGACCAGAGCATCAGGAAGAAGTCGTACGCCAGCTGTTGGCCGCCCTGCTTGGCAGCGATACAGGTTCCCCACAGGTTGTCCGCGGGTCGGGTGAAGAAACGGGTCATGTCCAGGAAGTGGTCCCAGGTCTCGGGAGGCTGGAGGTCGTAGCCGTACTTGGCCTTGAAGGCGCTCTTCTCCTGAGGATCTTGGAAGAGATCCTTGCGGTAGTACAGCATGATCGGACCGTCGTGGCATGGCAGGCCGTACAGCTTGTTGTTGACTGTCTGGATCGACAGCAGCCCCTTGGGGAAGGCGTTCGGCCAGTCCTCGGGCGGGTCCTTCTTGATGTAGTCGTCGAGGGCCACGAGATACTCGCCCCTGACCAGCTCGGTCACCCAGTCAGTCAGCGAGATCACGAAGTCGTACGTGCCCGCCTGGCTGGCGAAGTCCAGAATCATCTTCTCGTGCAGCTGGGCGAAGGGTACCTCTTCGAACTCGACCTTCACTCCCGTCAGCTTCTCGTACTCCGGGATCTGGAGCTCGAGCGCCGCCGTGCGGGCAAAGCCTTTGAAGACGACCGTCCGCAGCACGACGGGTCCCGTCTCCTGCTTGCCGGCGGCCAGCACCGGCAGGGCCAGGACGACGAGCGCTACCGTTGCGGTCGCTGCGAACACCAGCAGTCTCGTTCGGTTTCTCATCTTTCCTCCTCCGTTTCTCGATGAGTCTCTATAGTGATGCTCCCTCGAGCACACTATTCACCTCTGAGCGGCCGGCGCAGCCGACCAACCCTCACTGCATCAGCGCCTCGATCCGCTGAGCGCACTCCTGAGCCTGCTCAGGGGTCAGCAGCCCGGCCCGGAACGAGAAGCGTTTCGATTCGCCTCCCGGCAGCATCTTGAGATTCCCCTTGGCTTTCTCCGCCGCGTAGCCGTCGGCCTCCGCCGTGGCCGGCAGGACGATGCCGATGGCGTCGTTGTCCGGGGTGCGGGAGATCCAACGCACGGCATGATCCAGCTCGGAGGGGCGATGGCCCACGTAGTAGGCGTAGCCGTCGGGGTGGACCAGGAGGGTGTGCGCCCAACCGTCCGAGTCCGCCCGGTAGCGCAAGTACACGACAACCTCGGGATCGTAGACGTGGGCCGGATCTAGGGTGTGGTGGATCGCAGGATCCCGCTTCAGTCTCTCGAGAAAGGCCGCGTACCCATTCGGCGCCTGCAGCCCACGAGGGAGCCTGGTGCGCACTGCCGCACTCTGGGGAGCGCACGGGGCGGTGTACACGAGCCTGCCCAGGTCGACGGGCCGGAAATTGAGATGGGCCAAGTACATCAACTCCATGGGGGTGTGCTTCAGATTCGTGAAGGTGATCGAGCCGTGGAGCACCGCCGAGCCGGCATGGAGCTTGAGCAGCGGCTCCGCCCGGTAGCTGCAGCCGAAGGCCACCGTGTGACGGTACCCGCCCGTCAGGCCCACGTACGGCCCGTCGGCATCTGTGCCGAGCACGAGGGCGGCGCTGTCATACTGAGCGTTGGGCAGCTCGCCGTGCAGTGGGTGGCGGTCCTCCGGGCCCGGGTTCCCGATGGCCGAGGCGCCGCAGTGCAGCAGGAAGGCTCCGTAGTTGCGCAGATACTCCTCGGTAGCGATCGGGTCCGAAAACTGTGACTTCATGGTGAGGACGCGTCCGTCGAAGCGCGCATCCCAGACCTGCTGCCCCTGATAGGGAAGTAGCAGTGCTTCGCCGCGGCGGTTGCGCAGGCGCAGGGCGGCGACGCCAGTGTCGTAGCGAAAACCCGTTGCGCTCAGCTCTCCGGACTCCACGACAGGCCGTTCCTTCTCGCCGAACTGCAGGGGATTCAGATGAACTCGGGCCTCTTCGGCGCCGCCGGCTGCCGTCGTCTGGTTCCTTTCCGGGCTCTACAGCTCGATGATTTCGCTGCGGGCGCTCGAGAAAGGCTCGCAGCCTGTCTTCGTGACCCTCAAGCCGTCCTCCCAGCGGAATCCGTAGTCGTCCGTGGTGAAGAAGGTGTCCGCCATGAAGGTCATGTTCTCCGCCAGGGGGTAGTCCGAGGTAGTCTCCATCCACGGCTTCTCGACCTCGATGATGCCGGTGCCGTGGCAGGGGCCGTACAGGTAGTACTGCCCGTATCCCTTGTCGCGGAAATACTCCATGTACCGCACCGCGACCTCTCTGGCCACGACCCCTTCCCGGATCCACTCGAAGGTCTTGCGGTGCACGTCCAGGCCGAACTGGATGTGCTTCTTCATCTCCGCCGGCATCTTGCCGAATATAACCGGCCGCCCGACCGACGAGGAGTACCCTCCGTAGCGGGCTCCGATGCACAGCTGGATGATCTCCCCCTTGCGCAGGGGATCGTACGTGGCCCGGGCGATCGCGTTGCGTGTCTTCCTTCCTCCGAACACGTAGTTGGGGAACCCTTCGCATTCCGCGCCGTGGCGGTACAGTGCCTCGTAGACGATGCCGAGAGCCTGCTTCTCCGTCATGCCCGGCTGCATCCGGTTCAGGGTCTCCTCGAGGGCCAGCTCGCTGATGCGATGCGCCTCCCGGATCATCTGGATCTCCAGATCTGACTTGACGCTCCGCATGTTCGAGATGACCCACTCCGCCCTGACCAGCTTGCCCTGCTTGCCCAGCGCCCTCACGACCGCGTCGTAGACGGGCATCGGCAGGATGGAGTAATCCCCGAGCCCCAGGGTGCGAATGCCCTTGCCGCCGGAGGCCTCCTCAAAGACCTCCTCGAAGGTGGACACGGGAATGTCCGGATAGTCCGGCTCGGCGGACTCGCGATACTCGATCATCCGCCGGATC
>JAFGFV010000066.1 GCA_016930895.1 Spirochaetales bacterium
AACTGGCCGAAGTCGTCCGGGCCGGTCCAGGTGATGCAGTAGTCCATGGCGGCCGCGGAGGGCAGGGTGTTGAACAGGATCAGGGGAATCCCGGCCTGGTTGATCTTGCGGGCCTGCTGGGGTGCGGTTTTAGCATCCAGCGGAATCAGCAGGATCATGTCGGGGCGCTCGTTGATGGCCTGGTCGATCATCTGGTTCTGCACGGCCAGGTCCCAGTTCGGGGACAGAGCTTTGAGGGACATGTCGTAGGCATCGGCGACCTTCTGGGCGCCCAGGGTGCAGGCGGTGGTCCAGGGGTGGTCGCCATGCACGATGAACACGACACGCTTGCCGATCGCTCCATCCTTCGGGGATTCGGGGATGTTCTGCTTGTTCGCGTTCCAGCCGGCGAACTCGATGTCCCACCAGTGCAGGGGGTCATCCTCCGGGAGCGCGTCCGGATTGGCGGGCCTGGAAGGCACCACCCGCTGCTCTGACTGCAGGATGATCAGGGGCTGGCCGTCTTCGGATTTCAGCCCCGAGGTGTCCACGGCGAGGGACCTCTCCAAGTTGCCGGCTGCAGCTGCCCCCGGGGCGGCTTCCTTCTGCCCTCCGGCGAACACCGCGGCGGGCAGCGCCAACGCCAGGAGCAGGGCGAGGACGAGGGTCATCGTTCTCTTCATGTCGTTCCTCCTTGATAGAGATTTTGTATCTTCAGGTTTGAACCAAACCTGGATTCCATGTGTAGCTCGAGCGCCCGCAGCATGGCGCTCACACCGCTGCCTTGTGCTTGGCGGTCTTGATTCTCGCCTTCAGCTCGTCGACTTCCTTCAGGAGCTCCGGGCGCTGACCCACGGTCTTGTCGTGCTTGTAGCGGGTGTACGCCTCGTAGAGAACCACGCCTGCGAGGATGATGCCGGCGATGAAGATCTTGACCTCGTTGCCGAGTCCGAAGAGGATGATCCCGTTGTACAGCACGTCCAGCATGAGGATGGCGAAGAAGCTCTTGAGCACTCCTCCCTTGCCGCCGGACATCGCCGTGCCGCCGATGATCACCGCCGAGATCACGTACATGAGGGAGGTGTTCCCGAGATTGAGGGTGGCCGCCGCCCCCTCCATGGCGAACAGCACCCCGCCCACAGCGGCGGTGAACCCCGAGATGACGAAGGCGACGATGGTGTACAGGTCGGTGTCCATGCCGGATAGCCAGGCGGTCTGGCGGTTTCCCCCGACCATGTAGAAGTTCCTGCCGACCCGGGTCAGGCGCAGGAACACGGTGAAGGCCGCCACCAGCACCAGGGTGATGACCACCCGGGGGGTGAGCAGCGGGATGATCGTGTGGGCAAGCCAGTCGGAGACCGCGAAGGCATCCGGGGAGGAGAGGCTGATGGAGTTGCCCCGGGTGATCGTGTAAATCGCCCCCTGGAGCACGGTCAGCATGCCCAGGGTTACGATGAACGAGCTGATCTTGGCCTTGGCCACCAGCAGGCCGTTGATCAGGCCGATTGCGCAGCCGGCCAGGATCGCGATCGGGACGCTTCCGCCGTAACCGATGTACTGCTTGAGCCCCAGGCCGACGACCCCGGCGAAGGTGATGATCGTGCCGATGGACAGGTCCAGCTGGCCGACGATCAGGATCAGGGTGAAGCCGATCGCCGCCGTCGCATTCATCGCCGTGGTGCGCATGATCGTGGTCAGGTTGAAGGCCGTCATGAATCGCGGCGCAAACAGCGCCATGACCAGGAACACCGCCCCGAACAGCAGGAAGATCCTGTTTCGGTCGATGAAGGTCAGGGTCTTCTCTCTGCCCCGTCGCTTCTTGCCGTCGTTATTCATAGTCACGCCCCATTTTTCGCAAGGATCGTGCGTTGATAAAGACCACGACGATGAAAATCGCTCCCCGGATCATGTCCTGGGAGAAGGTCCCGACCCCCAAGAGGGTCAGGATGTTGTTGAGAATGCCGATGACCAGCACCCCTCCCAGGACCCCGATGATCGAGCCGCGCCCGCCCGCCAGGGTCACCCCGCCGATCACCACCGCCGTGACTGCCCTGAAATCGTAGCCCTCGCCGTTGTACCAGGCCCCCACCCGGTTGAGGGAGGTCACCGTCAATCCCCCGACCGCCGCGGTCAGCGCGCAGATTATGAAGGCGATCCCGATCATCAGCTCGACGTTGATTCCTGAGAACCGCGCCGGTGTCCTGGCGGCCCCGGTCATCTTGAGCTGCACCCCGAACTTGGTTTTCCGCAGGACGAACTGAAACACGATGACCAGGATGATCATCATGACCACCGGGAGGGCGATCCTACCGAAGAACCGGAGGCGGAAGATGGCGTCGAACATCTGGCTGGCCCGGACGGTGCTGGCGGTCATGTCCGGGTAGATCTGCTTGTTGACCCAGACCAGGCGGATCACTCCCATGGACATGTAGTTGACCGCCAGGGTCCAGATGATGGGATTTGCCCGAAACTTCCCGATGGCCACGGCGTTGATCAGCCCCACCACCGCTCCGACCAGGAGAGCCGCCATTACGGCGGCGAAGAAACCGTACTTGAGCATTTCCACTGCCACGTACCCGGTCATGGCCATGGTGGTCGGCACCGAGAGGTCGGCGTAGTGCCCGGAGTAGGTGACGAAGGCCATGCCGACCGCCACGATTCCGAGCATGGAAACGGCGTCGATGATGTTGAGCATGTTCTGGGCGGTTGCGAAGTTGTTGATCGCGCCGGTGAGCTGCAGCCCGATGCCCAGCACCAGAAGGACCCCGGCGATCAGGTACACGCCGACGGTGACGAACACGCGGTTCACGACGCTCTCGCCCAGGGCGCGGGAATCCACGGCTGCCGTCTTGGTTGGTTCCATCTTCTACACTCCCTCGCCGTTGGCCGCCAACAGAACGAGCTCCTCGCTGCTCTCTTCCTTCTGCATCTCACGGATCAGCCGTCCCTGGCGCATGATCAGGATACGGTTGGAGAGAGCGACCAGCTCCGGGAGGTCGGAGGAAATCAGCAGGAGCGTGTGCCCCTCCTGGGCCAGGCGCTCGATGGACTTATGGATGATCGACTTGGCGCCGATGTCGACGCCTCTGGTGGGCTCGTCGAGCACCAGGACCCGCGGCTCGGTGGCCATCCACTTGGCCAGCAGCACCTTCTGCTGGTTACCGCCGGAGAGATTGTTCATCATCCGCTCCGGGTCCGGCGGGTAGATCGAAAGCTCTGCGATCAGCTCCTGCAGCCTGGGCTCGCCCAGGCTCTGGTTGTAGACCCCGACCCGGGTGTGCCGGGGCACCAGGCTGACCAGCACGTTTTCCCGCAAGCTCAGGCGCAGGGCGAGACCTTCGCTCTTGCGGTTCTCCGTGAGATAGGCGATGCCCCGGGCCATGGCCGCGCTCATGCTGCTGATCCTGAGGCGCTTTCCGTGCAGGAAGACCGCTCCGCAGTCGACGTCGTCCAGGCCGACCAGGGCGCGGCCGAGCTCGCTCCGCCCCGCTCCCGAGAGTCCGCCGATGCCCAGGACCTCCCCCTCGTAGGCGCTGAAGGATATCTCGTGGAAGAATCCGAAGCGGGTGAGGTTCTCCACGATCAGGGTCTCGGTCTTGGTCGCGTGGCTCTCGTGGCGGTAGAACTCGGCTATGGACTTGCCCACCATCATCTGGACCACTTCCTGCCTGCTGACCTCGGCGACGGCCTTGGTGGCGATCTTTTTTCCGTCCCGAAGGACCGTGACTCTGTCGGCGATGCGGAACACTTCCGGCAGGTGGTGGGAGATGTACACGATGGCAAGACCCTCCTTCTTGAGCCGCTCGATGATCTGAAAGAGCAGCTCCACCTCTTCCCGGGAGAGCGCCGAGGTCGGTTCGTCCATGACCAGGATGCACGGCTCGTTCCACAGGGCCTTGGCGATCTCCACGAGCTGGGCTTCGTGCTGGCTGATCTCCTCGATCGCCATGTCGGGGTCCAGGTGCCCCAGGCCCACCCGCTCCAGGGCATTCTTGGTGTCTTCGACGATTCTCCGCTTGTCGGTCAAGCCGAGCCTGGTGACCGGGAGCCGTCCCACCAGGACGTTCTCCGCGATGCTGATCGGCGAAGCGAGGCTGAGCTCCTGGTAGATCATCTGGATGCCGTTCGCCTTGGCGATCGCCGGGGAGTGGAGGTTGACCTTGTTGTCCCCGATCCAGATCTCCCCTTCGTAGTCGTCGTAGGAGCCCGCCAGCATCTTCATCAGGGTGGACTTGCCCGCGCCGTTCTCCCCGACCAGGGCGTGGACCTCTCCGGCGAACACGTCGAAGTCGACCTGGTTCACCGCGACCGTTCCCGGGAACTGCTTGGTCACCTTCTTCATCTGCAACGCCACGACTCGCTGTTGGTCGCTCACTGGTTTCGTTCCTTCGTATGGCTCGTATGGATTGTCGGTGTCTGCGCGTTGAATGCGGCGATCTCGTCGAACATGGCCACGACGTTCTCCGGCGGAACGTCGGGCATGATGTTGTGCACCGTGTTGAAGACGAACCCCCCTCCGGGGGAGAAGATCTCCAGGCGCTCCCGCACGTGGCGGCGCACCTGCTCCGGGGTACCGTTGTTCAAGGCCCTGCGCGTATCGGCTCCTCCTCCCCAGAAGCAGATGTCCCGTCCGAACTCGCTCTTCAGAATGGCCGGGTCCATCTCGGCGGCGCTGGTCTGCACCGGATTCAGGACGTCATACCCCGCCTCGATCAGATCCGGAATCAGCTGGTAGATCGATCCGCACGAGTGCAGGTAGGTCTTCATGGCGCTGTTCTCATGGACGTAATCGCACAGCCGGGCATGGCGGGGCTTGAACAGCTTGCGATACACCTCCGGTGCCATGAACGGCCCGGAGTCCATTCCCAGATCGTCCCCGAAGCGCAGGATGTCGGCCACGTCTCCCACGGCGGCACAGACCTTCTCGAGGGTCCCGAGATGAATCTCCATCAGGGCGTCGAGAAGGCGCTCGACGTTCCTGCTGTCAGTGTAGAGGTCCATCAGGAAGTTGTCCATCCGGCGGAGGAAGGTGCCCCATTCGAAGAGGTTGCAGCCCGCCACGACCACCAGGGCGTAGTCGGTCTCTTCCCGGAGCTGCAGTGCCCGCCGGCGCAGCTCCTCCCAGAAGCCCGCCTCGCCCGCGTGGTCCCAGGGGCTGTGCACCATGGCGGCCCAGAGCACTTTGCCCATGGCGGCTGGCAGATCCCCGAAGCTGTCCGGATACCCGTCCACGTAGGGGAAGCACGCCTGGTCGAAGAAGGTCGCCCCCTGCGGCTTGGTGGCGATGTGGGTGCCGTCGGGGTGATAGGCCTTGAGAGCTCCGGATTCGGGCCGGGGCCGGAACCAAGCCGGATACTGGGCGGGACTGCCGTCGGAAAGGGCGATGTCGTACCAGTCGGAGTCCCTCGTGTTGAAGCTCCTGCCGATGTCCACCGCGTCGACCCCGAGGCGCTCGAGAACTGCCTCTTCCGGCTGGGCGAGCTCCTGCACCACGTCGTAAACTCGTGTTTGGCTGTCCTGGATTCCCAGGTGCCGGGCCAGGCGGCCGTAGGCGATCGCGGAGATTCCCGAGCTGGGCGTGGCCCCCAGGTCCACGGGCACCTTGTCGGGTTCTCTGTGCTCGACGGCGGCCAGTACCCGCTCCCGCGAGGTCATGCTCGGCTTCTCTTCCTGCCTCAACGCACGTCCGGATCGTCGAACTCGCCGAGATCGAGGGGGTACACCCCCTTCTCCCGCACGAGATTGACGACGTACTCGTATCGTTCTGCCGTGACGTTTCCCGGCACGCTGTGGTCCGACTGGAAGATGAAGCCTCCGCCCTTGGCGGCGTTCAGCTTGGTCAAGGCCTGTTCCCGCAGCTTGCCGAAATCGTCGTTGGCCCAGGCAAGGGCGTCGAAATTTCCGCAGAACCCCAGCCTGTGGCCGAACCGCTTGCGCAGGTCCACCACGTGCAGACCCGACTTGGCCTCCAGGGGGTTGTACGAATCCACGCCGATTTCGATGTAGTCCTCGAAGATCTCGCTCACGTTGCCGCACCCGTGGTAGATGACGGGGATCCCGGCGTCGTGGCAAATGTCGGTCTGGGCCTTGACGATCGGCTTGAACCACCTGCGCCAGTACTTCGGGGAAAAGAGCATGCCGTTGACGTACGCCACGTCTCCCCACAGAACCATGCCGTCGAGCAATCCATCGGCAGCTTTGATCTGGGCCTTCGTGATCTCGATCACGAACTCCCCGACACGCTCGATGAAGTGGCCCAACTCCTCCGGATACAGGCCGATCCAGAGCATGACGTTTTCGCTGCCGACGATGCGCCACAGCTGCTCGTGGCCTTCGCAGATGCTCCCGTATACTGGAAAGTCGGGATACAGCGACTTCACCGTATCGATCCAGGGAGGCAGGTCACGGACGAACCCGTCGCCCACGCCGGCGATCTGGTTGTCCCCGCCCTTGAAATAGCGGCGCTCGTCCCAGGGGTCGTCGAACTCGAAGGTCTTCATCTTCTCGGGGGTATCCGTCTCGAAGCGGAGAAAGGCGGGCATCGGATCTTCGAACTTCTTTCTGATGACGGCCTCATAACCCGTGCGGACGGTTACCTCCACATCGTCTTCTTTCAGGATTTCGAAGTCCTTGATGTGGGGGTCCATGTTGGGGACCGTCACGATCCAATCCAGGTCGTAGTAGGCATACGGATCGGCATCCCCGCTGAGCCCCAGCTCCTCTTTCCAGCGGCTCAGGAAGCTCCCCCAGAAGAAGTCGCTGACCGGCACCCGGTCCGCCTCCCGATGATGAAGGGTCTTGTTCATACGTTCGAGTTTCTCGAGACAGCCGGCGGTGCGCGTCGCGGCTTTCGGGGCCTTGTGCCTGGCTTCGTCAAACACGCTGCTGTCCTTTCAATCGAGGTGAAACACTTCCCGCATCTCGGCCCACCACTCGCCTTCCGCGCGGGTCGGCCAGGGCTCCTGCATGGGCATCATGATGTCCCACCACTCCCGGGTCTTCGGATCCGCGGCCATCCGGGCCATGTCCGCGTCGAAATCCTCGCCGACATACTCGAAGAAGGCGAAGAGCATCCCGTCCTTGTGAAAGATCGAGTAGTTGCGGATGTTGCACTCCGTGATCTTGGCCGCGATCTCAGGCCAGAGGGCGGCGTGATACTTCGCGTACTCCGCGAGTTTCCCGCTCTTGATTCCGATGAGCTGCCCGTGGCGTTTCATGGTATCCCCTTACGAATCCCGCCGAGCCTCTCTGCCAAAAAACGCTCGTCGGACCGCCTTCTGCTCGGACAGTGCGGACGGTCAGTAAACTATGATAAACTCGGGCTCGGGTCGGTGCCCATTTTATCATAGAACCCGGAGAAGTCAAGAAAAAGTATTGCTTAAGCGAATTGAATCGCCGGGTGAAAGACCTGCCCTGCGCGGCAATTCTCTGCTCTTTTTGCTTGACATGGGCGCGGGGCGTGGTAAAATCAACTGAAAATCTGGACGAGTTCACCTGAATGAAACCGAAGCTCAAGGACGTTGCCGCGGCCGCCGGCGTGTCGCTGGCCACCGCTTCCCTGGTGCTCTCAGGGAAGGGACGAATCTCCGAGGTAGCACGGCAGAAGGTCCTGAAGGCCGTGGAAGCCCTGGGCTACGTCCGCCGGGACCGGCCTGTGAATTCCCTGGCGACCGGTACCTTGGGGATTCTGCACAGCATCGACTACGAGTGGGGGTTCATCTGGGTGTTCATACGGCCCCTGGTGGAAGAGATCGAGCAGAACATGAGGGCCATGGGCATCAGCACCGTGCTCATACCCATCAAGAAGAGCGAACCGACGCAGGAAATTGTCGAGAAGGTGCGCAAGGCGGATGTTCGTGCGGTGGTGGCGCTTCACTACGGCAACTCGGATCTGTTCACCACCCTCGAGGAATCGGACATCCCCGTGGTCGTGGTCATGAACGGTAACTTTCAGGACAGCTTCTACTCGGTTTGCGTGGACGACTATCAGGGTGCATACGAAGGGACCCTGCATCTCATCAAGCTCGGTCACCGAGACATCGCATACGTCGAGGCGGAGCGGCCAGACCTGCCGATGCTCCTGAATGACCGCTTCATTGGGTACAGGAAGGCCATGGAAGAGTACGCTCTGCGAATGCCGGAAGAGACCGTCATTCGTTTCGAGCTCTCGGACAGGGCGGAGCTCGAGGGCAAGATCGCCGCGGCCTTCAAGAGAGCCAATCGACCCACGGCGGTCTTCTGCCTGGATGACGAAATCGCGCTCCGCGTGTACTACGTGCTTCAAGAGCTCGGGTTCCGGATTCCCGAGGACGTGTCACTGCTGGCCCCGGGGGACGTCCTGGACTATCAGCAGCACTACTATCCCCAGATCACGACCATGAGAATCAACACGACCTATATGGGGAAGATCGTCAGCCAGATGATACAGAACCGGATCAATCACAGACCCGAAGATATCCACGTGCTCAAGGTCAAGCAGCAGCTGGTGCGCCGGGGCAGCTGCCGGGAGCTGAAGACCGCTGCGCGCAGCCGCTCGTAGCCTCTACACGTAATTCTCCCCGTGCTCGTTCAGGATCCGGGCCTGCAGCCCCTTGATCTCCTCCGCCCGCTCTCTTGGGCAGATCAGGGTGGCATTCTCCGTGTGCACGATGACCAAGTCCTCGCAGCCGATCGCGGCGATCAGGTGTTCCGGATCCGTGGAGGCCACGAGGGTGCCGCTGCAGTCCACGAGCGCAGCCCTTCCGGCCGGCGCGGCGTTGCCGTCGGCATCGCACGCACAGGCCTCCGCATAGGAGGTCCAGGAGCCGATGTCTCGCCATCGGAGGGCCATGGGGACCGCCAGGACCGGAACCTCCGGGTCCGCTGAAGCCGGCTCCATGATTCCGTAGTCCACGCTGATTTTCTGAAGCTTCGGATAGGTCTCCTCCAAGGTGGCAGAGCGTTCGCTCCCGTCCCAGGCCGCGGCGATCCTCTGGACTCCCGCGTGCACCGCCGGCGCAAGACGCTCCACGCAGGACAGGAAGGTCCGTGCCTGCCAGACGAACATGCCGCTGTTCCACAGGTACCGCTGGGGTCCGCGCTCGAAGTATCTCCGGGCCGTGGCCGCGTCCGGCTTTTCCTTGAAGCGGGTTACCTCCCGGACGTCTCCCTCTGCGCTTTCGCCGAGCTCCAGGTAGCCGTAGCCGGTGGCCGGGTGCGTCGGGGTGATCCCGAAGGTCAGAAGCGCCTCCGGGCGGTCTCCCACCGCCCCATAGCCGGACTTCACCACAGCCCGGAAGCTCTCGACGGGCTCGATCACGTGGTCGGCGGTGAACACGCCGATCACGGCGTCGGGATCCCGCCGGGCGATCACGGCGGCGCTGTAGGCCAGCGCCGGCAGGGTGTCCCGGCCGACGGGTTCTCCGAGGAACTGCCGGTCGCCGATCCCCAGGAGCTGCACGATGCACTGCCGGTGGGCTTCCGCCGCGCAAACCAGCGTGTTCTCTGGAGCGATCAGGGGCCCCAGGCGTTCGAAGGCCAGCTCGAGGAGGCTCCGCCCACCGATCAGGGGGAGGAGCTGCTTGGGCCGCTCGCGCCGGCTCATGGGCCACAACCGCGTGCCGGACCCCCCCGCCATGATTACAGCGTAGCGCATGGGGAGTATTCTCCCCGGGAACAGTAAAGGCCGCAAGCCCACGCGGGCCCGGTTGCCGTGCCGCCGATTTCCCCGCATTCGACCTTGTATTTCGGATCGACACCCCTATACTTGATGGTAGAGGAGGGAAGAGACCATGTTCACGAACCTGGCCACGAATCTCGCGGACGAAACCCTCACGGATATCCGGCGCCTGGAGAAGGAGGTCGGCTATCCGCTCCTGGCGTTTACCTTCCATGACCTGGAGCCGGCGCAGCTGGATGCCGGGAAGCTTGCCAAGATCCGGGAGTACGAAAAGGACAAGTGCTTCTGCCTCCTGGCAGTGAAGCCGTAGCCTGGAGCTGCCCGGGGCGGCCGCTGCCCCTCAGCAGCGGCGGGCCGGCCGCCTACCTCCGTTCCAGCGGCACGTACTCCCGGTTGCGGAGCACGCTCCGGTAGGCCGGCCGGATGATCCGGCCGCCCGAGACCAGCTCCTCGATGCGGTGGGCGCTCCAGCCGGCGACCCGGGCGATGCAGAAGATCGGCGTGAACAGCTCCCTGGGAATGTCCAGCATCTCGTAGACGAATCCGGAGTAGAAGTCCACGTTGGGGGCAACCACCTTGTCGGAGCCTTTGACCTTGTGGAAGATCTGAGGGGTCAGCTCGGCGACCTTGGCATAGAGCCCGAACTCGTCGCCGCGGCTCTTGGCGCCGGCCAGCTCGCGGGCCTTCTCCTTCAGCAGCACGGCACGGGGATCGGAGAGGGTGTACACCGCGTGCCCGACCCCGTAGATCAGGCCCTGCCGGTCGTAGGCCTCCTTGCGCAGGATCTTGGCCAGGTACGCGGAAATCTCGTCGTCGTCCTGCCAGTCGTTGACGTTTTCCTTGACGTCGCCCATCATCTCCTGGACCTTGAGGTTGGCTCCGCCGTGCAGGGGGCCCTTGAGGGAGCCCACCCCGGCGGCGATGGCCGAGTAGCTGTCGGTGGCGGAGGAGCTGACTACATGGACGGTGAAGGTGGAGTTGTTGCCGCCGCCGTGCTCGGCGTGCAGGACCAGGGATAGATCGAGAGTCTCCGCCTCCAGGCTGGTGAACTTGCTGTCTGGGCGGATCAGATGCAGCAGGTTCTCCGCAGTGCTGAGCTCCTTCTGCGGCCTGTGGATGAACAGGCTCTTGCCGTCGAAGTAGTGGCACTTGGCCTGGTACCCGTAGGCGGCCATGGTCGGGAAGCGGGCAATCAGCTCGATCGACTGGCGCAGGACGTTCTTCAAGCTCAGGTCGTCCGGGTTCCTGTCGTACGAGTAGGATACCAGCACGCTGCGGGCCAGCTTGTTCATGACGTCGCTGCTCGGGGCCTTCAGAATCATGTTCTCCGTGAAGCCGTCGGGTAGGGCCCGGTTTTCTCCGAGCACGGCCGTGAACTGCTCGAGCTGCTCCCGGGTCGGCAACTCGCCGAACAACAGCAGGTAGGCGGTCTCCTCGAAGCCGAAGCGTCCCTCCTTCTGGAAGCCCGCCACGATGTCGTTGATATTGATGCCCCGGTAGATCAGCC
>JAFGFV010000464.1 GCA_016930895.1 Spirochaetales bacterium
CTTCCAGAACCCCCTCACTTCCCTGAATCCCCTGTACCGGATCGACCGGCAGTTCCTGGAGACCATCCACCAGCACGAGCCGCACGTATCGAAGGACCAGGCCCTCGAGCGCGCGGAAAAGATCCTCGAGGAGCTCGGGATCGAGCGCCAGCGCCTCTACGAGTACCCGCACCAGCTCTCCGGCGGGATGCGGCAGCGGATCATGCTCGGCCTGGGGCTGATCATGGACCCGGACCTGATCGTGGCCGACGAGCCCACCACCAGTCTGGACGTGATCGTGGAGGCGGGGTTCATCGACCTGCTCAACCGGCTGCGAAAACGCTACAACCTCTCGATCCTGCTGATCACCCACAACCTGGGCCTGGTGGCGCAGATCGCCGACCGGGTGGCCGTGATGTACGCCGGCCGGATCGTGGAGGTTGGCACGGCCGACGCCATCTTCCACGCGCCGCTGCACCCCTACACGCAGGGGCTCATCGGCTGCGTGCCCAATGTGCGGCTGGAACAGGAGAAGCTGGTCACCATGCCCGGGAATCCCCCGGACCTGGTCGATCCCCCGCCCGGGTGCCGCTTCGCTCCGCGCTGTCCCCACGCCATGGAGGTGTGCACGCGGGAGGTTCCCACCCTGTCCGCTCACGCGGACGGACAGGAGGCGGCCTGCTGGCTGTACCCGGAGACCGTGGCCGAGGAGCCGGTCCCGGCGGAAAGCCGCGGCCGGGGGCGGGCGGCGGGGCGAGAGGCGCGACGGGAGGCCCGGGGATGAGCGAAGCCACCTCCGGCGAAGCGATCTTCCGGGTCTCCAACCTGTCCAAGGACTTCCCGGTCCAGAAATCCCTTCTCGACCAGCTCCTGGCCGGCGGACGACGATCCTTCGTGCACGCGGTGGACGACATCTCCTTCGACATCCAGCGTGGGGAGGTCCTCGGCCTGGCCGGGGAAAGCGGCTCGGGCAAGTCCACCACCGGACGGCTGCTCCTGCGCCTGATCGAGCCCACCAGCGGCAGGATCGAGTACCACGGCCGCGACTTGACAACCATCCCGGCCCGGGAGATGGAGGGCCTGCGGGCCAAACTGCAGATCGTGTTCCAGGACCCCAACTCCTCCCTGAGCCCCCGCATGACCCTGGGCCAGGCCATCGGCCATCCCCTCAAGATCCACGGCATGGGAAACGCCGAAGAGCGGAAGGCCCGGGTGCTGGAGCTCATGGAGAAGATCGGCCTGACCCCGGCGGGCTTCCTGTACCGCAAGTACCCCCACCAGATCTCCGGCGGGCAGGCACAGCGGGTGGTCCTGGGACGGGCTCTGGTCACCAACCCGGAGTTCATCGTGGCCGACGAGCCGATCGCCATGGCCGACGTTTCCGTGAGGGCCCTGATCCTGGAGCTCATGAAGGCCCTCAAGGACGAGTTCCAGCTGACCTACCTGTTCATCACCCACGACCTGGCCACGGCCAAGTACCTGTGCGACCGCATCGCCATCATGTACCTGGGACGCATCGTGGAGATGGGCAGCCGGGACGAGCTGTTTGGGCGCCCTCACCATCCCTACACCAAGGCCCTGCTCGAGGCGGTGCCGGTCCCGGACCCGAACGCCCGGCGCACCCAAGAGGTGGTGCGCGGCGAGATCCCGAGCGCCATCAACCCCCCGTCGGGCTGCCATTTCCACCCCCGCTGCCCGTACGCCATGCCCGCCTGTCGGGAGGGGCGCCCTCCGCTCAAGGACGTGGCTCCCGGCCACCTGTCCGCCTGCCTGCTGGACTGAGGAGCGAGCCGACACAGCCATCCCTTCCATTCAGCTTCGACATCCGCTCGGCGGCCTTCGTGATCGTCGACCTGCAGAACGACTTCGTGCGCGCCGGCGCTCCGATCGTGGACAAGTACTGGCACGGGGCCTCCTTCCGCACCAACCTGGAGGACGTCTTGCGCTCCTCCGGGATGGACACGGTGGTGATCGCCGGGACCGTGACGCAGATCTGCGGGGAGGATACGGCACGGCAGGCCTTCCACCACGGCTTCAGGAGCGTCGTGCTGCGGGACTTGCGTGTCCTCTTTCGACCGGGAGCGCCACGAAGCGACCCTCAGGAACCTGGGCATGAGGTTCGGGGCGGGCATCACTGCCACAGAGCTCGCCGCGCTGATGCGCTAGAACGCTTCGATGTCGGAGAACAGGCGCGAGAACGCGACCGCTCGAATCCCCTCCCCGAGGGGGAAGGTATGATCCCCGGCGTGGACGACATCGATCCGCTGGAGTCCCAGACTGGAGCGGGCGGCATGCATCGAGTGCGTACTCGAAGGTGAGCTCGTGCGCTTGATCTCGAAACCCCTACGCTGCCGACCCCGCACGACCAGCAGGTCCAGCTCGGCTCCCGCGTGAGTAGCCCAGAAGAACAGCTCCTCCGGCTGCGCGCCAAGGTGCCGCGCCAGCTCGGCCAGGACGAACCCCTCCCAGGAAGCCCCCACTTTGGGGTGCCCTTCGAGGTCGCCCCGATCCTCGACGCCAAGCAGTGCGTGCAGAAGGCCCGTGTCCTTGATGTACACCTTGGGTGACTTGACCTGCCGCTTTGCGATGTTCTCGAACCAGGGCGGCAGGGCACGAACCACCAGGGCAGCTTCGAGCACGTCCAGATAACGACGTACCGTGGTCGCCGCAACACCGAAGGCGCGGCTCAGTTCCCCGCCGTTCCAGGTTTGTCCGTGATAGTGCGCCAGCATTCGCCAGAAACGGTGCAGCGTCGAGGCCGGAACCTGCACACCCAGAGTGGGGAGGTCACGCTCCAGGAACCTCCGCACGAAGCCCCGCCGCCACTCCAGCGAGTCGGCCGGGCTTGCCACCAGGAACGACCGCGGAAACCCACCGCGCAACCACAGCTCGTCGACCCCCTCCAGGCCGACCTCGTCGAGCGCAAAACCACCGAGCTCGTGGTAGGCCATCCGTCCGGCCAGGGTCTCGGATGTCTGGCGCAGAAGCTCCGGTCCTGCGCTACCCAGCACCAAAAAGCGGGTGGTCCGATCCGGCCGGTCCACCAGGACTCGCAGTACCGGGAAGAGCTCCGGCCGCCGCTGCACCTCATCCAGGACGACAAGACCCTTGAGCGGCTCCAGCGCAAGCTTGGGCTCGGAAAGCCGCGCCAGATCGTCCGGATCCTCGAGATCCAGTCGCTCCACCGGCCCGTCGAACCGGGCGGCTACCTCCCGGGCGAGCGTCGTCTTCCCTACCTGGCGCGCCCCGAGGATCGCCACCACGGGGTATGTGGCCAGGAGGTCCAGCACCCGCTGCAGATGCCTCTTTCGCTCGATCATACCAGCA
>JAFGFV010000465.1 GCA_016930895.1 Spirochaetales bacterium
GATCCTGCGAGTAGCTCCCGAGGGCGGAGGCGTCCAGGACCAGGTACCACCGGTCGTCCGGAGTCCAATCCAGGCGCAAATCCACGCCCCCCGTGAGCACGGAAAGCGGGCCGGCGAGGGGCGCCGGCAGGCGGCGGTCGAGGTACCACTCCCCGAGCACGAATCCCGCCGCCTCCAGCCCCAGCTGGCGCCGAGGGCTCCATGAAACGGCGGCTTCGACCTCGGCGAACCACCGGCTCTCGCTGTTGGCCTCGAGCACCGAAGGGGGATCCCCTGTCAACCGGTTCGCGTTCGACCAGCGCAGGCCCCCTGCGGCCGAGAGCTCGCCGCTGGCGAAATACCCCAGCAGCCACTCTCCGCCGGCGCGCAGCCGTGCCACCACGTCCTCCCGCGGCACGGGGGTCGGCAAGCCCGCCGCGTCGAAGAGAACCTGCTGGCACCAGCGCTGCCAGCCCGCGTCGACGGCAATTTCGTAGGAGGACTCGAAGGAAGGGACGAGCGCGATCCCCAGGGCCCCCCCCTGGTAGAGGGCGTCCTCGTCACCGGGCTCATCCGCCGACTCGTCTTGATCGGCCTGGAGAAGGACATGCCCGCGGGCCTCCAGGAACGGCCGGAATACCCCCAGGTCTCCGAGCCAGCGCCCCGCCACGCTCCAGGACGGCCGCAGGTGCGGCGGCAGCCCTTCCTGGGTGCCCAGACCCGAGGCGCTCAGCCCGCTTTCCATTTCCAGCCTCAAGCCCCCCAGGGGGACGTACAGCTGGAGCTCCAGGGACTCCCGATCGTACAGCCCGTCCACCCCGGCGCTCCCGGCCGGGGCCCAGGTCACGACGGCGTTCCCGGCCAGCGCCAACGAGCCGCCCCAGGCCAGGGCGCTCCTCCAGCCCCCAAGAGCGCTGGCCGTGAGCCCCGCTTCCCGACCCGGCGCAGCGGGAACCGCAGGGTCGTCCGGGTAGTACCAGAACCCGGAGCCATAGAGCCCGAGCACCACGGTGGGAGGAAAGGCCGCCGCCCGGGCCAGGGGGAAGCTCAGGAACAGCAGCAGAAGGAGAGCCCCTGCGGCCCACCGGAATGTCCCTTGCTTTGGTCGCATCTCTTTCTGAATCCTCAAGACGCCCGCGTCCTGGTGCATCAGTACAGCACCATCCGCTTCAACTCGTCGAGACTCCGAACTCCTGGCAGCGCCCGGCGGACCCGCTCGACGAGCCGTTCCGGCGGAATCCTGGCGCTCCGCCCTTCCGCCAGCAGCCCGACGATCCCCCCGAACTCCTCTCCCGGCAGCTCCGAGCCGAGCAGTGCCTCGAGCAGCGCCACCGCCGTCTCGCGGGGCAGGCGCCACTCGCTCAGAGCGACGTACAGATAGGTCGCGGCGCGGAAGTCCCGGGGCCTGGCGGAGGCAATCTGCACCAGAGCCCGCACCTCCGCATCCTGCAGTCCGCCGGCCAGCAGGTTCGCGGTCCGGGCCCAGGCCGCTTCGTCCCTGGCCATGGCGGCTGCCTCTTCCCTCAGGATCCGCCGGGCCGCCAGCAGGAAGTCCACCTCCCGCTCGATGGCCCCGAGCAGCCGCCCGGCGGAGACACGCTTGGCCAGGCCCTCCTCGAGGCGCGGGAGTAGAAGCCGCGGCGGGATGCCCTGCCCTGCCGCCTGGTCGAAGAGGGCGTGGATTGCAGCGCGCCGCGCCGGGTCGAAGCCGCCGCGCTGGAGCGCGTCCTCGAGCTCGTCCGCGACCGCGGGGACTACCCCGAGGAGCAGGAAGAGGACAACGCAGGCCGCGATCACCCCGCTCCTGACCGGCCGCACTGCTCCAGTCACGCTACCCAGCATGCTCCCTCCGCCCCGCGGGCCCGCGGCCCGGCTCTCAGCTCCCTCCGGGTGGGTCTCCCGGACCCGGTCCGATCTTGGGACCCTCGGCATCCCCCCTGCGCTCCGCCCTCGCCCTCTCCCGCACCTGCGTCTTGACCTGCTCCGCAGTCTGCACGCGCACCTCGCGATGCAAACGGCTGCGGAGCCGCTCCTCCAGCTCACCCTCTCCATCTCCGGAACGCTCAGCGGCCATATCCCCGAGGCTCGCCCTCACCCCCGCAAATACCGCCCGGGCGACCGCGCTCTCGCCGTAGCCCAGAGACTCCATCTCCCGGACCATGGCGCAGACCGCCACGGCCAGCCGCGCCTGCTCCCGAGGCCGGATTTCTCCGTCCTCACTCTGAGCATAGTGCAGTGCCGCCGCCGTAAGCCTGCCGTGGCGCGCCTCGAACCCGCTCCAGTCCGCGGCCTCCTGTTCGAGCTCCCGGATCGCCTCCTGGTCCCAGCCGAGCCTCTGCAGCTCGGCTTTCAGCTCCCCCGGGAACCCGCCCGCGGCGGACTGGCCCCACGCCGCAGCGCTCAGTGCGAACAGCATCAGCATTGCGGCTGCGGCCCCAAGGTATGTGCGCATTCTCCTGCTTCTTGCCTTCATTGCGCAACCCTCCTATATTTGCAGTACGGAAACGGTGCCCCCGAAGCCGTCGTCGATCTGGAACGGAGAGCGAGGGTCGGGGACCCACTCCTGGTTGTCGATCAGGAACTGGTAGCGCAGCTCTGCGTCGCGGGGCACCCGGATCTCGACCCTCCACACACCGTCCCCGTCCGGGTCGCTCAAGGGATGCGCTTCCGGATCCCAGCCATTCCAGTCTCCCACCGCCGCCACCTGGGAGGCCTGCGGGGCCTCGAGCACCAGCAAGACGCGAACCTCCGCCGGCTCCGGCGCTTGGAAGCCCCGAAAGACCACGAACGTGGCCGCCGCGGCGATCAGGGCAGCGGCAGCCGGCACCAGGACCCTGGCCGGCCGCCTGAGCCCGGCGGGGGCCTGCCCGCCAAGACGCAGGATGCGCAGTCGACGCAGGATGCGCAGTCGACGCAGGATGCGCAGTCGACGCTGCAACCGCGAGATTACCCGCTGCTCGAGGTCCGGGGGGGCGGGTGCGCGCAGCTCCGCTCCGTCCATGAGCAGCCGCGCCGCCTCCAGCTTGCCGGCGCACCGGGCACAGCCTGCCGCGTGGCTCCGCAGCTCCTCGGGCAGCTCCGCTGCGAGCTCCGCGACGAAATCCGCCCGGGCGGATTCATCCCCCCAGCGCTCGGCCAGCCAGAGCTTCAGACTTTGGCTCCATTCTTCGCAATTCATCCTCTCTCTCCCCTACACCGATATACGCCCGCGACCCCCGGCGAGTTTCACCGGCAAGTCCAACCAGGCGAGGAGCCCGCCAGAGAGCCCGTCTCGGCGGCCAGCCCCTTGGCGCCGCGAGCTCACTCCTGCCTCCAGTCCTTCTCGGCCAGCAGCTCGATCAGCTGCCTGCGAGCCCGGTGGAGATTTGTCTTCACGGTCCCCTCCGGTATGCCCAGGACTTCCGAAACCTCCCGCACGGAGAGGCCCTGGATCTGCCGCAGGATGAACACCTCCCGATACTCCCGCCTCAGCTCCCGAAGGGCGGCGGCGGCCAGGCGTTCACCTTCCGCCAGGGCTGCGGCCGCCTGCGGGTCACCGGTGCCCTCCGGACGCGGGTCTGCTACCGTGGAAACGTCCCTGAACGCCCCAAGGCTCCTGCGCCGCCGACGCCGGCGCAGCACGCTGCGCAGGTGATTGATCGCGATCGTGTACAGCCAGGGGTGCAGCCGTCGCTGGATTTGGAAGCGTCCGAGATGACGATAAGCCTTGAAGAAGATCTCCTGGACCGC
>JAFGFV010000466.1 GCA_016930895.1 Spirochaetales bacterium
ACCACCGCCTCGTTCTTGTCGGTGGCGTACATGTCCAGCTCTCCGTTCCAGATCTTCCGCATCATGTCGATGCACTTGCGCGCGTTGGCCCCGGGCTGGAGCGCCAGGGTCGCCTTGAAGGCCGAATTGGGGTTCGCGACCTTGATGACCTCCGGCACCGATCCGTCGACCCCGGCGAAGACCTCGGTCTGGGGAATCCTGTTGACCGCCTTGCCCCTGCCGGCCGCCTCGAAGGCCGCCAGTGCACCCAGCGAGTTTTCAGCATCGTAGCCGAACACGACGTTGACATTGGGGTGGCGCTGCAGGATGTCTTCGGCGGTGGCATAGGCCACCTCCCGGTTGCTCTTACCGCCGTTGAAGACCCAGTCCGCGTCAGGTGCCACGTTCTTGATGCCCTGCACGAAGGCCTTGGTGCGCTGGTCGTGGGCCCAGTCCACGGAGGGATCGCTGATCGTGGCGATGATGATCTTGATGCCCGGGTAGACCTCCCGCATCTTCGTGGCCACGAGCTCGCCCATCGCGATCGAGCCGGGCCGTTCCTCGATCATCATGGTCGGGTACTGGACCTTGCCCGAGGCGACGTTGACGAACGAGACCACCGGAATGCCGGCCTCCTGAGCCGCCGCGATCGCCACCTCCATGGTGGCCTGGTCGTAGGCCTGGCAGATGATCCCGTCCACCTTGCGGGCAATCAGGTCTTCCATCGCCGCAGCCTGGACTTCGGGCTTCATCTGACCGTCCATTGGGATAAAGTCGATGCCGAGCTCCTTGCAGTAGTCGGCAGCGACCTTCTGGTGAGCCTGCTGGTACGAGTCGTGGAGCCCCCAGAAGACCTCCCCGATCACCTTTCGCTCGGCCTCCGTGGCGCCGGTCGCAAACAGCAGCGCCGGCATCAGGATCAAGACCAACATCATGAGCAAGACCGTCTTCTTCACAGCTTCTCTCCTCCTTCTCTGGTTTCCAGGCTGTGATCATGCGTGCCGCCGGTTGGGCACGCCCTCTCCTCGGTTCTGCGCATCACCTCCTTCCGGCTATCCCCCGTTCTCCCAAAGTGGGAGGAACTCCCGGCACGAAACGTACCGGTATCCGTCCTTCTGGGTTATCTGGACAAAGCGCTCGAACTCCGCAGCCATCTTGGGACCGCAGTTCTTGTACAACTCCGGTCGGAAGTGCATGGTGCCCTCGCTGTACGTGTACTTGCCTGGCATGGGCTGGAACTCCCAGGGGTGCAAGTAAAACAGCAGGACGCAGTTGTCTGTGACCTGCGCCTGGCGCCCGACCACCGGGCCGAGCCGGTCATACACGAACTTCGCCCCCAGCAGCCGGAGAAGCGGCCACTGATCGTGCTTGCAGAAGAACTTCTCGAAGTTGTAGCTCCCGGGATCGAAGGCAAAATTCGGGATCTCCAGGATCCGCATCTCCCCAGGCTCCAGCCAGTTCTCCCGGGAGGGGTGGTAAGGCACCAGCCGCTCCCGATGCGCGAACACGGAATACGAGGCGTCGACTAGGAAGCCAAGCTTCTCCAACGCCGCCAGCTGGGCCTGCCCCTGCCACAAGCGGGGCGCCCGGAAGGAGACCGGCTCGACGCCGGACAGCTCCTGCACGATCCGCTTGTTCAGCTCCAGCCGGTGTTCGACCTCTTCCTCCAAGATGGGCGAATCGGCGGGCATGTCGAAGTGGGCGTCCCCGACGGTTTCGTGCTTGAGGCTGTGGCAGCCAACATCGTACCCCTTGGCCGCCACGTCTCGCACGACCTGCTCGTTGTGCCCCGCCGACTCCCCGGTAAAGAAGAAGGTCGCCGAAAGGCCGTACCGCTCGAGGATGTCGAGAATCAGGCCTGTTCCCTCCTGCACTCCCCGGTAGCTCTTGAGATAGCTGCCGATGTCGGTCTCCATGTCGAAACCGCAGATGATGTACTTGTTCATCGTCGAGTACTACCTGCTGTGCCCGTCGCCTGGCACCGGCAACGCCTATTGAAACGCGGCGGTGACCCACACCACCCGGATGTTATCGTTACCGTTACGCCAGGGCTTCAACTATAGACCGACGGCCTTCGATCCGTCAACTTTTTTTTCGACGGCGCGAGCGGAGGGGGGCCCTGTTGCGGCTGCGCGGGAGATAGAACGAGCCGACGGCCCTCCTGCAGGCACCGGGACCACGGGAACACCCCCTGTCGAGTCGCGGACCATTAGCGAAGGCTGGATCGTCTTCTTGATGATCGCGGCTCTCTCGGGGGACTCGATCAGCGCCACCAGGGAACGTACCGCCTCAGCCCCGAGCAGGTATTTGTCGATGCGAATGCTCGACAGGGAGGGAATGGCGAAGGAGGCGTACAGGATGTCGTCGAACCCTACGATCCGGACCTCCTCGGGAACGCTGACACCCAGCTCGCTCAGCGCCTTGAGGGCACCCACGGCGAAGTCGTCGTTGGTGAAGATCCCGTCGCAGCGGCGCCCGGACTGCCACTGTTCGACCAGCATGTCCCTGGCGTCCTGGCTGGTGAGGCAGTCGTACAGGACCTCCACCTGCACATGCTTGGAGCGCCGGGCGGCCGCAGCCGCGGCCATCGAGCGGGCGAAATAGTGCTCCCGATCCACGGTCAGGACCAGGATGTCCCGGCAGCCAATCTGGATCAGGTAGTCCATGGCCATCAGGGAACCCTCGAGGTTCCCGGACTCTACCGATCCGATCCGGTCGCCCTTGGGGGCCGGCCCGTCAACGATCACCACGTTCCGTGCCCGATCGCGAACAAAGTACACGTCTTCTTCCGAGAACTCCCCGACCAGCAGGGCGCCGCACAGACTGCTGATGGTCAGGACGGTCTGCAGACGCAGCCAGGAATCGTGGGGGTTCTCCTGCAGGGTGACGTGGATCGGGCAGAGCCCGAACTCGGAGGCGCTGCGCTCGACTCCACGGACGATGTCGTGAAAAAAGGTCACCGAGCTCTCGGTACCGCGTCCGAAGATCAGGGCAAACAATCGAGCCCCCGACTGAGTCAGGTGGTTCTTGGAGCGCAGGGATTGCGCTGCAGCCAGCGGCACGTAGCCCATCGCCCGCATCGCCTCGACCACTCTCGCCCGGGTTTCGGGCTTGACCGAGGCTTCACCCCGTAGCACTCGGGATACGGTCATGGCGCTGACCCCAGCCTGCTCGGCTACATGCGCGATGGATGTCCGTTTTCGTTTCACGTGTAGGGCCTCGACAGTGAAAGATCTCGAATTCCAGTCCACTATAAGGACAATGTTAAGAAAACACAAGCTATAACATTGCAGGGCGGGCCTGCCGGTCGCTCCTTCGCTGCGCTCTCCCCGTACTCTTGCCGCACTCTCCCCACGAGCCCATGGGGTGCTGCCGGTCTTGTGGCCCGTAATTGTCGATCGATAAGAGAGTTATTCTGTGCCTTTCCGCGGGTCGGGCGGGAGTGAAAGCCGCTGCTCGGAAAATGCCCAGAAGATCGTTGACAACCGACGGCCGGTGGATTAGCATGGTCGGACATTTGTAATGGTAACGATAACACCATCACGAGGAGGATAGACATGGCCTACTACAATCTTCAGGAGTACGAGAAGCGGCTCATCAAGGTGCGGGAGATCCTGGACAAGCACAAGCTCGACTTTGCCCTGATCTACTACGATGAGTTCAACCTATCCAACGCCTGGTACCTGACGGGATGGTGCCCGCAGTTCGAAAGCGGCTCTGTGCTGGTCCCGCTCGAGGGCGAGCCCATGATCCTGGGAGGACCGGAGAGCGAGCCGTTCGCCAAGATGGACAGTGCCATCAAGAAGACCCGGAACCTGCCGGTGTTCATGGTGCCCGAAGAAGAGTACCCCAACGCCGAGATCATAGATTTCGCCACGCTGTTCAAAGAGGTCAGCGGCTCCAAGCCGGTCCGCCGGGTCGGGCTGGTCGGAGCGGGCCAGATGCCCGTGTCGGTCTATCGCCAGGTGGAGGAGAACTTCCAGGACGTGGAAATGGTCGACGTGACCGACGTGTACACCCGGCTACGGCACTTCAAGAGCCCCTGGGAGTTCGAGCAGATGCGCAAGGGCTTCGAGCTGGCCGACGCAGGCTACGAGGCCATGGCTGCCGCCGTCAGGCCCGGTGCCCACGAGTATGAGGTGGCCGCCGTGGGCGAGTACGAGGCCCGCAGGCGGGGAGCCAACAACTTCGGATTCAAAGCCATCGTCGGCAGCGGCAAACGGGCCAACGCCGTGGTCCCCACCGCCAGCGACAAGGTCATGCAAGCGGGAGAAACGGTCATGCTCGGGCTTTCGCCCCGCTGGAACGGGTACGCCGGCGTGGTCGGTCACACCCTCCCGGTCTCCGGCACGTACTCCAAGAACCAGGAAGAGGCCATCAAGCACATGAAGGAAGTCTTCGTGCTGACCAAGGAGAAGCTCGTCCCGGGCACCGTGGGCCGGGAGATCGACGCCCCCGGTCGGGAGTACTACAAGAGGCACGGCTACATGAAGTACCTGGTCTGCCCCTTCGCCCACACGATCGGGTTGAACGAGGCCGAGGGCCCCTTCTACGGACCCAACAGCGAAGACGTGGTGCAGCCGGGGATGGCAATCTCGATCGACGTGAGCTTCTTCGGCCATCCCGAGCTCAACGGAGTGCGCATCGAGACCGCCTACGAGATCGGGGAACGCGGGCCGATCCCCTTCAGCAAGAAGATGGACGCCATCCTCACCAAGTAGGAGCTGACGATGAACGCGAATGGGCAAAAGATCTGGGTGTTCGCCGACGGGGACCTGCCGCCGGCGGGGGATCACGAGCCGTTCGGGCACGAAGCTCTCATGGTAGTGAACCTGAACAAAAAGGTCGCCTCCTTGCGGATGGACATCCTGTTCGAAGACAAGGAACCGATCCGGGACATCAGGGCATCGGTGCAAGGGGAGCGGGTGCACTGCTTCCGCCTCGACAAGCCCCTCGGGGAACAGGGCTACCGCATACCCCAGGGCCAGTACGCACTGGTTCTGCGGAGCGACCTGCCCGTGGTGGCCGTGTTCGGACGCCTGGACGTGCGCCAGAACAACCTGGCCTACTACAGCGTCGCCGGCTATTCGTTCAGCTGATTCAACGAAGGGGACTCTGAGGCACGCGGACCTTGGAGTTCACGAACAACGGGAAGCCTCATGCATGCTCCTGCGTCGGGAGAAGACCCTCCCACCGCAGGTCAGCCATTTCGTCATTTGCTCCCCGTACCTGACGTCCGGGAGAGCGGCCGGCCCCGGAGCGAAAACGGGCAGTGCTCGGCCGCATGGCATGATTGAGGCAGCCAACCTCCCCCTGCCAAAAATTGCCCGCCGCATAGGCCTCATGCGCCAGTTCCGCCTTCTGCTGGAAAAACTTGACAGCGTGTCGGCATCTGCTATAATGACTAATGATGTTAACGTTACCGTTAGCATAACATGTTCGGCAGGAGAGCCGAAAACACTGAGCGGAAGGAGGAGACTGTCATGGCAACAACTCGGTCCAAGACGTGGATCCTGGCCGCGATCCTGATGATCGCGCTGGTCGCCTCGATAGGCGCGGGCGCCCAGAAAGAAGCCGCAGCGATCACAGTCAAGCTGCTCGGCTGGCAGCCCGGCGGTGCGGACACCTGGAACAAGGTGGCCGATATGTTCATGGAAAAGAACCCGGGCATCAAGGTCGAGATGGAGACCGTGCCCATGGAGGGCTACTATCCGAAACAGGGAGCCTACATCACCGCCAAGTCGGGCCCGGACATCATGGGCAACAACTGCGGTTTTGAGACCTGGGAGCGCAAGGACGGCTACACGGACATCCGCCCGCGCAAGACCCCCGAAGCAGTGGGACACCTGCTCGACACGACGAGCAACCACCTCGCCTACGACAAGAACAAACCCGCTTACGGCATCTCCTTCAGCTACCAGGGCAACGTGTGGTACTACAACAAGAAAATCCTGAAGAGCGCAGGGCTGGATCCCGACAAAACGCCGGTCACCTGGCAGGAGTTCGACCGGGCGGCCAGGGCCATCAAGGCGACCGGCAAGGCTCCGATTGCCACCGGCGTCGGGCACACCATCGCCTATTGGATCTTCCCCGAAGTGGCCAAGAACTACTGGAGGGATGCGCAGCAAATCTCGGACTTCGCCATGGGGAAGGTCCGTTGGAGCGACCCCGCCTTGGCCAACACCCTCAAGGCCATGGCGCGGATGAGCGAGCTGGGCTGGTTCCAGGAGGG
>JAFGFV010000467.1 GCA_016930895.1 Spirochaetales bacterium
GATTCTCTTCACATTTTCCTCCTTGCTGGCGAAATGGATGTCGCGCGCAGCATGCAATCAATTGTATGCGATGGGACGAGTACATCGCAAGCTTTTCTGGGGAGCCCGCGGAGACGGAAGCGGCGCCTGCGGCTGCCGCGGGGCCAGCGCCGACTCCGGGCGTTATGGCAACTGCCCCGACAACTCCGGCCCCTCCGCCCCGCCGGTCAGCACCTCCGTGCGCCGGAGGAACACCGCCACGGTGTGCTCGAACTGCGCCACCGGGGCCCCGTCGGCGGCGACCAGGGACCACCCGTCCCCCCGCGCGTCGATTCTCCCGGATCCCAGGGTCAGCACAGGCTCCACGGTCAGCACCATGCCCGGGACGATCCGCTGTCCCTCCCCGGGGCGGCCCGTGTGCGCCACCTCGGGTTCCTCGTGGAGCCTGCGCCCGATGCCGTGTCCGACCAGCTCGGGAATCACCACGCAGCGATGCCGCGCGGCCTCTTGGGCGATCGACGCCCCGACATCCCCCAGATGGCCCCCGGCCCGCACGGCTGCCGTCCCCGCGGCCAGGGCCCTCCGGGCCGCGGTCAGGAGGCGCAGAGGACCCTCGTCCAGAGAACCTACGCCGTAGGTCCGGGCGGCGTCGCCGCACCACCCGTTGAGCTCCAGGGAGACGTCCACCGTGACCAGGTCCCCCTCCCGGAGCTGACAGTCCGAGGGCACGCCGTGGGCGGCAACCTCGTTCACGGAGGTGCAGATCGCCCCCGGGAATCCCGGGGGCACCGCGGGCCGTGCCCCGAGGGAGCCCATGAGCTGCCGGGCGGCTTGGTCCAGGGTGAGCGTGCTGACGCCCGGCGCAACCATCTCCCGCACGCGCTCCAGCACCGCCACTGCCGCGGCGCAAGCCTCGCGGATGGAGGCCACCTCGGCGGAGGTCTTCAGCGGGATGGGTCTTTCCACAGGGCTCGATCGGTGTACAGGGGCAGGTAGTGCTCCGACAGGACCCTGTCCCAGGTATGCTGCTCGAAAATCTCGGCGAAGGCCCTCCGGCGCATCCCCTCCAGGTGCTCGGACCGGTGTTGCCAGTCCGACAGGCTCTCCCGGATCGCCTCGCAGAGAGCTTCAGCGCTGTGCTCGTGGTAGGCGTAGCCGGTCTCCCCGTCGCGGACCTTGACCAGGCCGCCGACGGCATGCACGATCGGCAGGTTGCCCATGACCTGCGCGTAGAAGTCCGTCAGGCCGCAGGGCTCGTACTCGGAAGGCACCAGGAAGAAATCCCCCGCCGCGAACAGGTACTTGGAGGCCAGGGTGTTGTAGCCCAGCATCACTCCCAGCTTGCCGGCCGCGGGCACCTCGCGGCTCAACCGCAGCAGCCGCTCCTCCAGTCCCCGATCCCCCTGGCCCAGGATCAACGCCTGCAGCGGGGCCCGCTCGCGGAACAGCTGCCCAAGGGCCTCGACCAGCACGTCCAGCCCCTTCTGGGCGGTCAGGCGCCCCACGAAGCTGTACAGCGGCACCGGAGCCTCCGCGTCCAGCCCGCCGTAGCACTTGACGCCGGCGAGGGGATTCTGTCCGGCATCCGTCTCGGAGACTGCTCCACGCTGCGACTGCAGCAGATCGACCAGGGCGCGGCGGCAGCGTCGCTTGCCCTCCAGCTGTCCCTTGGAGGGGTCGAAGCGATGCGGCAGCCCGCTCTCCTTGGGCCGCCGCGGGTCATGGCCCCGGGGATCGATCCCGTTGGTGATGCCCTGCAGGCGCACCCCGGCCCGCCGGTAGGCCTCTCCGAGCCCGCCGGTCAGAAGCTCGTGCGCTCCCGAGGATATCTCCTCGGCGTAGCCCTCGGACACAGTCGTGACCGGCGCATACAGGGCGCCGAGCAGGAGCGGGTCCACAGCCCCGCCGAGCAGGCCCTTCTCGAGGACCGACCGAGGCAGCCCGGTGAGCCCCGCGGCATACTCCAGATCGTAGATCTCCTGGTGGTACCCCCAGCCGGCGTTGTGGATCGTGACCAGGGCCCTGCTGGCGGCGAGGCCGCGGCGGTAACGCGGATGCTCCCGCAGCAGCGCCGGCAGAAGGGCGGCATGCCCATCGTGGCAGTGGAACAGCTCCGGGGCCCGATCGGCCAGCGCCAGCTCGAGCGCCCCCCTCTGGAGAATGAGGTTCAGGTGATGGGCGTCCCAGTGTCCGGTCCCGCGCCGCCGGTTCGGGTCCTCGTCCTCGTCGGCTGCGGTGTAGGTGTAGATGTCTCGCTTGGCGCGAGTGCACGGTGAATCCAGGAGGTAGATCTGGACCCTGCCGCGCTTCAGAGCGTACACCTGCACCGGCTCCTCGACCGGGGCAGAAACCTGCGTGTCTGACGGCAGGGCCAGCCGGAAGCCGACCGGATGCTTCCGGGCGCCGAGCGACCCCAGGTCCAGGAACCCGTAGCGCGGGAGGACCACCGCGGTGGGCACCCCCGCCTCGGCCAGGGCCTGGGCCAGCCCGGAAACCACGTCCTTGAGCCCCCCCGCCTCGGCCAGGCCTCCGTATTCCCTGGAGACGTGCCAGACCCCCCGCCTGAGATCGCCGCGCGACGCGCTCACTGCTCCACGGCCTCTGCCAGGTCGGGCCGCAGGGCTCGGGCCCCCTCGAGATAGACCGGGACGGGTTTGCGCAGGGCCGAGCCACGGTAGGTAAGGAGCACCCGGATCACCCGGTCCAAGGAATCGTCGATGCGCGCTTCCTGCACGCAGAACAGCGCGACCGATGACAGGCCCAGCTCCCGGGCCGCGGAAGCCGGATTCAGACGGGTCAAGTCAGCGGTTACCGAGAAGAGCAGGCTCAGGATCCTCCGCGGCCGGACGCGGTTGCGCCGGAAGATCTCGACGAGCAGGCGATGGCAAGACTTCCGGATCGCCTCCGGTGAGTTTTCCGGCGCGGTGATCGCGCCGCGGACCACTTTCGTCATTCCTGCAGACCGTTCTCAGGGCCCGTACCCCGGCAGCTGGCTGCGGATGATCCGCTCCCGCTCCTCCTGTGGGAGCTCCCGCGGATTGCCCGACATGCTCGAGCCCGAAGAGCGCTTCGCGAGCTCGGAAACCCTCCCCGGATCGACCGGGTAGCCGCCCAGGTCCCGCGGGAGCCCGTACATCCCGAAAAGGGCATCGACCGTACCCACGAGCCAGTCGACCGCCTCTTCCGGATCCGGCTGCGCCGCCTCCCCGCGCAACACCGCCGCCAGCGCATCTGGAAGTCTCGTGATGCCCTCGAAGAGCTCCCGGCGCTCCCGCACGGAAGCGCGCAACAGCGCGAGGTCCTTCCGGATCACCTCCGAATTGGCCCTCAGGACCGGCCGGATGAACAGGGCGCACAACAGGCCGTGAGGGATGTCATAGACCCCCCCGATCCCGGAAGCGAACCCGTGGGCCGCCCCGAGGCCGCTGTTGGCGAGCGCGAAGCCGCTGGCCAGGGCGCCGTAGGCGGCGGCGCTGCGGGTCTCCAGGTCCGCGAGGTCCTCGGGCAGGCGGAGCAGGGCGGCCAGCATGCCCGGAAAGGCGTCCCGCGCCCACGCCCGGGGCACCGGGGCCGCCTTGCGCGAGACGAAACTTTCGACCAGCTGCGTCAGCGCATCCATCCCCGTGATTCCCGTCACCCGGAGGGGGCAACCCACCGCGAGCTGCGGGTCCACCACCACCGAGGTAGCCAGGATATGCGGGGAGCGCAGGCTCTTCTTGGCCTGGAGCGCCGGAGCCTTGAGCACCGCATTCTTGGTCACTTCCGCTCCCGTGCCCGCGGTCGTCGGGACGGCGATCCAGGGCGTCCCCGGCCCGGGTACCTGGAGCCCCTTGCCGACCCCCTCCAGGTAGTCTTCGATGGCCTCCCCACGCGCGCCGGCCCGCAGCGGCAGCAGCCCGGACAGGACCTTGGCGGTGTCGAGCACCGAACCGCCCCCCACGGCGAGAATCGCATCGGGCGCGAAGGCCCGGGCCTGCTCGAGAAGCGAGGCGACCGTTTCCGTCTCCGGCTCCCCGCCGGGACACGCCAGGGGCTGCACCTGGAACCCCTTCAGGAGCTCGCCGAAAGCGCCCTCCCACTCCGACCCTGGGAACCAGCTCCTCCCGGTCAGCAGGACTACCCTCCGGCCCAGCCCTCTGACCAGCCCGGGGATCTCCTCGCGGCTGCCGGGGCCGAAGTGAATCGATTGAGGCTGGTCGATGCGGAAGCTCTTCACCATTTGCGCCGCAGTATAGCAGAATCCCTGGCCCGTGGAAACGCCCGGCCCGTCCGCGGCCGCCCCGGCGGAAAGAACGACCCCCCCCTGCGGCTAGAGTTGGAACCAGGCGGACAGGAACGAAATCCCGAGCAGCAGGGCCCAGCACGACACCACGGAAAAGAAGCACAGGATCAATTTGACGGCGTAGCGCCGCTGGCGCCGGAGGAAAAAGACCAGGAAGATGTACACGACGCCCAGGAAGACCTCGGCGAGCAGGGAGAGACGCAGGGCGTCGAGCAGGAAGATCTGCGTGCTGTCGAGGAACTCCTGGAAGTTGCCGAGCAGGTACAGGCAGAACAGGAGCAGGGACATCACGAAGAAAAACACCACCCCCCGGGCCACCAGCCAATACAGCGAGGACAGCAGGAAGACCCTGCCCTTGGACGCGTGTCTGTCGTGCCTGAGTGACGTCATGCCGCGTAGCCTTGCAATTGCCCGACTATTCTACGTAATATGACAGATCAAGGAAAGACGATGAAAGCATTCCTGATCATTCTGCTCATCCTGGTGCTCGCCGGCGGGGCGGTCTTCTACTTCGGCTGGATTCAGATCCAGCTCCCCCCGGAGAGCTACGGGGTCATCTTTACGAAGACCTCGGGGTACGACCCCGAGGTGGTTCGTCCCGGTGAGTTCACCTGGCGCTGGGAAAAGCTGATTCCGACGAACCTGACGCTCTACCGTTTCGACCTGCGCCCCCAGCGGGTGCAGCTGTCCTTCGAGCGCGAACTGCCTTCCGGGGAGCTCTACGCGTCGGTGCTGCCGGAGGCGCCAGAGTTCACGATCCGGGGAAAGATGGAGGTCGTCTTCACCATCGATCCCGAGGAGCTTCCGGGTCTGGTCGAGCGCCAGAAGCTCACTCCCGAGACCCTCGAGGAGTTCTACAAATCCGCCGCGCAGCGCATGGCCGCGGAGGCGCAAGCCCTGAGCCCCGAGTCCTTCGGCTTCGACCCCGCGGCCGAGGAGCGGATGCGCAGCGCGCTCAGCGCCGACCTGCCGGAGCTCCAAATCGTCTCCCTGAACGTCGGCTCCCTGGAGATGCCGGACATGGAGCTCTACGAGCTGGCCCGGCAGTCGTATCGGGAGCTTGCCGAAGCGCGCAACGAAGCCCGCAGGGCCGCGGAGGCCCGCTTGGCGGTCGAGGAGGCCCAGCAAGAGCGCGCCGCCGACGCCGAAGAGGCGCGCCGGGAGAACCTGCGGAAATACGGGGCCCTGCTGAACGAGTATCCGGTCCTCCTGAAGGCCATGGCGGTCCAGCAGCTCACCGGCAAGGAGCAGCTGCAGATCCCGGAGCTGGATCTGAGCGACGTGCTGGACTTTTCGGTGGACCGGTAGCACTTCACATTGTTCAGGGACTACTTTTTCAGCTTCGAGAAGTTCGCGTACGTACAGGCACACAAGCCGGCTGCCTGCGTTCTCTGCCTGATCCGCGACTACAGTCCGGAGGTGGTCGACCTGAGCGTGTATCGCGACGAGCTGTTCATCGCCGCGATCAACCTGTACCCGTACAATCCCGGGCACCTGCTGATCTTCCCGTGCAGGCATATCGTGGATGTCCGGCAGTACACGCCCGAGGAGGAACGGCGGCTGGCTGAGCTTACGCGCTACCTCCTGGACATCTCCGACGCGGTCCAGCATCCCGCGGGGTTCAACCTGGGGTACAACATGGGTTCACCGGCAGGGGCCTCGATCAACCACCTGCACCTGCACCTGATCCCCCGCTATCCCAACGAGCTGGGGATCGCCGACCTGATCGCGGGCAAGCGCGTGCTCGTCGAGGAGCCGCGGGAGGCCGTCCGGCGGTTTCGCGAGCGGATCGCTCAGTCGCCCTTCTCGAGCGCCAGCAGCTGAGAGAGCAGGCCGAGGAAGTCCCCGATCAGGTCCGCCGTGCTCCGCAGCAGCCCGCTCAGGGTCACGCTCCGTCCCTTGAAGAAGTGGAGCGTCTGGAGCACGGACTTGACGCTCTCCACGGGGCTGGACAGGAGCTCCTCGAAGGTGCGCTTGATCCCTGTCAGATAGTCGCTGCCCTGCTCGATCAGCTCCAGGGCCTCCTGGTCCTTGTCCGCCACGAAGCCGCGATACTGCCTCTGCTGGTTCAGGTCCGTGGCCAGCCGGTGCCGCAGGCGCTGAAGGGTCTTGCCGTCGTCCTCGTCAAGGGACAGCGAACGGTCCAGCAGCACGATCCGCGCCTCCAGCTCTTCGAGGCCGGCGGCGTGCTGGTTGAGCCTGGCTTGCGCGATACGATTGCCCGACAGGACGTTCATGTTGGCCACCTGCACGACTTCCTGGATGGAGGACCGGTACACCCGAGACAGGTAGTTGTACAGGACCTTGAGACTCGTCGTATGCCCGAAAACCGGCAGATCCAGCGAGCGGTACTCGGAGTCCGGACGGTCCACGTAGTGGAACAGCTCCATGAATCGCTCGCCCTTGAACACCTCTGCGAGCTTGCGCTCCAGCACGCTCTTCTTGACCCCGTCGATCTCCCGTTCCAACTCCGCGAGCACTCGGGACTTGAGGGCCGCCGAGTAGGCGGGCTTCACGTGGAAGCGCGGCACCGCAAACATCAGCCTGTAGTAGGGGTCCTTGCGGAAATAGCGGATCAGATCCAGCAGGGGAATCCGGCTTTCGAAACGCCGGGTCTCCTCGACCAACCGCACCACCGCGGAGCTCAGTGACGCCGCGCTCTGCGTCTCCTCTTCCCGGGCCGGAACCTCCGGCTCCTGCTCCGAGCGCTCCTCCTGCGAGCCCTCCTGTTCCAGGTAGCACTGGAACACTTCCTCGTGGCAGAACCACTGGGCCCCGAGCTCGGCAGGGAGGCTGACGCAGTGGTGCAGGCGTTCCAGCTGGTCCAGGACGAGCATTGCCGCTGCCGGCTGAAACTCCGGTGCCTTGCCGTCCGGTGCGCTGTTGATGTCCACCTTGAACTGGCGGAAGATGCCTGCGTAGGGGAAGAGCACCGGGTTCTTAAGGTAGAAGAAGGGTTTCATCCCCTCGTCCAGCTGGTGCATCACGCGGTCCGGAATGCGCCTCAGGTACTCCTCCAGCCTCCTGAGGCAGAGCTTTCGCACTTCCTGCTCGCTGCCGCTGTCGGAGTAGATCCCTTCCATCTCTTCCCGAGGCACCAGCTCCTCGAGGCCCTTCTTGACGTCCGGGTAGCGGCGCTCGACCAGGTACAGCACGGCCCGGTCGCGGAACTCCGCGTTCCCGTGCAGCTCCTCGAAGCTGCCGCGCAGGGCCACCACGCTCGAATACAGCTCGTACAGGGCGCAGGCGAACCTCGGGGACAGATCGCGGGTCTCGAACCCGGTGAGCCCCGGGCTGCGGCTCTTGACGCGCCGCTTGAGCTGGCCGATCTTCCAGTCGATGAACAGCTCGCGGCGGCTTCGCCCGGAGAACAGCCGTTTGAGCCACAGCAGCAGGCGGTCCCAACCCGTGAGGGCCTGCATCTCTTCGGCCAGGAGCTTCTCCCGCTCCTCCTGCTTGAGCTCCACCCGGACAAGGTCGTCGCGGGCCCCGGAGCCGAGGCTGCGGGTGATACGCGCCAGCAGCTCCCTGCGCTCCGGCTCCGGAAGCTCCAGGGAGATTTCTTCGAGCTTGGTCTTCTCCAGCATCCCGCGTTCCTCAGAGTGTTCGGACCATCAACAGCCTGCCCGCGCGCACCCGGATCACGACCCGGTCCGCCACGCACCGGTTGCTGACCCCCGCATCGCCCCTGCTCCAGTTCAACCCGTCCAGGGGCCACTTGAGGCCCTCGGAGGACAATCCCCGGGCCCCGGAGCCCAGAGGAAACAGGGACAGGCTCTGGCCCCGGCAGCCTTCCAGGATCAGCTCCCGGGCCACCGCCTGCACGTGCTCTCGGGCGGTGTACCAGGCTGCGGGGCGCTCCTCCCGCTCGAATAGGGCGAGAATCCCGACCAGGTGCTCCAGGCTGCCCCCGCCGCCCCCGGCCAATACCACGCGCTCTACCCCGAGCTCGCGGAACAGGCGCAGGCCGATCTCGGTGTCGGTCTCGTCCTTGTCAGGGGGAAAACGACGAATCCTGTCCGCCGGGAAGCTGCGGAACCCCGGCGTGTCCGCCACCGAGTCCAAGTCCCCCACCAGCAGTTCCGGCTCTACGCTCAGTCTGCGGGCCAGGTCGAACCCGGAGTCCGCCGCGATGATCCGCGGCTTCTGGGCGAGGATCGTCTCGAGAACGGTACGGGTCGGTCCCTCCCCCCCAATCAGAAGCAACCCGATGCCGCCGGCGCTCATTTTGAAGACCAATCTTACCCCGCTTGGCGGGATTTTTCAACGCACTGCCGGTGCCCCGGCCCGAGAATCTTCTACTCTTTTTTTGGTTTGTTCCGACACTTAATAGTGGCACGACGCTGGACAGGGAAGTCCAGAACGCTTCAGAATCAAGGAGGATTGAATGATTATCAATCACAACCTGAGTGC
>JAFGFV010000468.1 GCA_016930895.1 Spirochaetales bacterium
CGGCCAGGTGTGCCCGAATCACTACCACAAGCTGATCAAGGAGACCTTCATCGTCATTCGCGGGGACATCACCCTGTCCATAGACGGAGAGCGCCACGTCCTCAGTGCCGGGGAGACGATTACGCTGCCGCCGGGCACCTGGCACGAGTTCACTTCCTCGGCCGGAGCGGTGGTGGAGGAAGTGACCACCCGCCAGCACCCGGACGATTCCTGCTTTGCCGACGAGACCATACGCAGGTACGTGAGCGAAGACGAAGGATAGGGCGCCCCACGGTGCCTCGGTGATGTCCTCCACCCGACAGGCCCGCCTGGTCGGCCCTGGTCCGAGTCGTTGCCCTCCGGGCCCGCCGCGGCACAGACGAGGGTGACGCGCCCTGCTCGGCGGCGACTTGCGCACTGAATTCGGAGCCTTCCGGTGCTACCTTTCTATCAACAAAGTGTCACGCGGTTTCGGTGAGGAGGTTTGTCTGGACAACCCCGGCGCTCTCGCCGAAAAGGTAATTAGAACCGCAGCAAACCATGACCGCCTTCACGGGACCTGTTCGCAAGGACGCGTTCGCTGAGACACGCAGGGTGGTTGTGCGTGGCTGCCGCGTCCGCCCCCATCGAGAAGGGGTGAGTGACAGGGTGCGTATCAGTCGGCCAGGAAACAGCGTCGGCCCGCCGTGGAATGCACGGATTGCGGGCTGACCCACATTCGGCGGTTTGTGGACCTTCCGCGGTCCGCAGGTGCGCCTGGGGAGTACTTACATGCGTAAGAGTCTGCTCGCCATCCTGCTCGTGCTCGTTCCGTTCTCCGCGGGGTGGGCCCTCGGCAACCCCGAGGCCGGGGAGTACGAGGCTGTAGAAGGTCTGGAGAACTGGGACTACCGGCTGGACATCGAGGGGCGCAAGGCCGGAAAGTATAACCTCATCGTGCGGGGAACCGACCAGGCGGGAAACGTGCGCTACGAGGGACCTTACAACCTCTTCGTCGACCCGGAGTCGGACCTCCCGGTCACGCGGATCTCCTATCCAGCCGCGGCCGCCCGAGCCGGGGCGCTCCTGAACGTGGTCGGGACCGCCGTGGACGACGATGGGGTCCAGGCGGTCGAGGTTCAGCTGGACGACCGGGAATGGATGGCGGTCAACGGGACGGAGTACTGGTCGATTGTTCTCGATCTTCAGAGGGTCTCGGATGGGGAGCACGTGCTGAGGGCGCGCTGCTTGGACGTCAACGGCCTGGCGGGCAATCCCGACCAGGTCCACTTTCAGCTGGACAAGCAGGCGCCGGTGATCCAGATGAGCTCGCACGCCGACGGCTCCCTGGTGTCCGGCACCGTCGAGGTGGAAGGCTCGATCCAGGACGCCAATGGGGTCGCCGCGCTGGCCCTGAGCCTCGACGAGGGCGAGAGCTGGGCGCCGCTCAGGATCAGCCTCGACAAAGAGAGGACCCAGGGGTCCTTCCGGGTCAAGATCGACACCCGGGAGAAACCCGATGGGCCCCTGGTCTTGTGGCTCGAGGGGACCGACCGGATGGGCTCCGAGGCCCGCTATCCGTTTCTCGTGTTCGTCAACAACGATTCCCCCGAGCTCACGATCCTGTCCCCCGCGGAGGGCGCCGCAGTCAACGGCAGAGTCCTGGTGGCAGGCATGGCCCGGGACAAGGTGGGGCTGCAGGCCTTGCGCTACCAGCTCGCGGGAGGCGAGGAAGGTTCGATCGCCCTCACCCCAGGGAATCCCTTCTGGACCCACGAGCTGGACCTGTCTGCAACGAAGAAGGGGACGGTGCAGGTCGTCTACACTCTGCGGAACCTCGCCGGCAACGAGCAGGTCGCGAAGCTGCGCCTGGAGGTGGACCCGCTCTCGGACCTGCCGCGGGTTACGCTGGTGTCACCGGAAGAGGCCGCGCAGGTCTCCGGGGCCGTGCTCGTAGCCGGGTTCGTGGCGGACGACGATGCCGTGGACCGGGTCGAGTATACCCTCGACGCGGGCGAGCCTGTTTCCGTTCCCACGGTGTCGGCCTTCGCTGCGGTTCTCGAGGAGGTCCCCCCCGGCCCCCACAGGCTGGCGGTGCGGGCAGTGGATGTCGGCGGTGTAGCCGGGAGCCCGTCAGTGGTGAGCTTTGCCTGTGCCGGGCCTGCCCCGGTGATCACCGCGGCCACCCTGCTGGAAGCGGGGGCGGCGGTGCCGTTCGTCCCGGGAACGGTGTACACGGGAGAGAAGGACGGCCGGCTGACCGGCGCCATCCGCTTCGCGGGCGCCAGGCTCCAGGCTGAGTATGCCCTCCAGGGAGACTCGTACCGGCCCCTGGCTCTGAAGAAGGGCGCGGGCGAGGAAGAGCGGCTGTATGAGCTTGCGCTGCCGAAGTCCCTGCCCGCCGGGCGGGTGGACTTCGCAGTGCGCGCCACGGACGGCTTTGGCGCGACCGGGGAGCTCAGGTCCTTCCTGTTCAAGGGGGTCGAGCCGACAGCGGAGGGGATCCTGCTGGTGGACGCCCGTATCGACGAACAAGGAGTGCTGCTCCTCGACGGAGAGCCCTTGAGGGGGTTCGTGACGGGCGGTCCGATTCGCGAGGCGGCGCTGCAGCCCGAGACGCCACTCCTGCGGATCGAAACGGACGGATCGACCTTCAGGGTCCATTCCCAGGCCCCGGGGGTGAGCGGGCCCACCCGCATTACGGTTACGGCCGCCGACGGGAGAAGCTACGAAAGCGAGCCGATCGGCTTCGTCACCGACCTCCTGGGTCCGGAGCTCTCGATCGCACAGCCGCAGAGCGGCCGGTGGGTGTCCGACACGCTCGAGATTGCCGGGCGGACCCGCGATCCCGGCGGGGTCGCCGGGGTCGAGTATTCCCTCGACGGGGCGAGCTGGAGCGCCATAGGGGTCGAAGAGGGCGTGGGGGAGTCGCTGTTCGCTGCCGCGCTGCCGGTCGAGAGCCTGGCCGAAGGCCCCCACCTACTGCGGCTCCGGGCCCTGGACCGGGCCGGGAACGCCACCCAGCGGCAGGTTCCGTTCCACCGGGACGTCACTCCTCCCACCGTGAGCCTGATCGCCCCGCGGCCGGAGGATCAGGTCAACGGGACCACCACCGTCGTGGGCCGCGCGGTGGACGCCGGGGCGGTAGCGCTGGTGGAGGTGAGCGAGGACGGCTCCGACTTTCGGCCTGTTGGAAACGGGCGGGAGTTCGCCTTCGACCTGAACCTCTCGAAGCTTCCCGGGGAGGCGGGGCGGATCTGGATTCGCTGTACCGACGAGGCGGGAAACCAGAGCCTCCTGGAACCGCGGCTTTCCGTCGATCTGGCGGCCGACAGACCCGAGGTGCAAATCCAGCTCCCCGCCGACGGCGCCCTGATCCGCAACGATTTCGTCCTCTCCGGGATGGTCTTCGACGACGACGGGGTGGCCGCGGTGTACTACCGCGTGGATGACGGAGAGTTCCAGCCCCTGCCGGGGGGGCATAACTTCAGCGTGCCCCTGAGCCTCACTCAGATCGGCGACAACGAGCACACCATCGAGGTGAAGGCCGAGGACCTGGGCGGGCTGGAGAGCGAAACCTCCGTGGTGCGTTTCCAGGTTTCGACCTCCGATCCGGTCACGAGTTTGGCGGCGCCGGCCATCGACGCCCATGTCCAAGGAGTGCTCGAGCTGGAGGGCACGAGCGCGGACCCCAATGGGATCGCCGAGGTTCGCATCTCCCTGGACAATGGGGTGAGCTACCTCCGGGCAAACGGCGGCGAGGAGTGGAGCTACCGCCTGGATACCCGCCTTCTGGCGGACGGCACGCACGCGGTCCTGGTCGAGGCCGAGGACGCAACCGGCGCAACCGGGCTGTACACCACCACCATCAACGTGGACAACGAGGCGCCGGATCTCGTGCTCGATTCGCCCAAGGACGGCCAGGTGCTGACGAGCGACGTGTTGCTGAGCGGGCGGGTCGTGGATGCGGTCGGGCTGTCCAGGCTCGCGGCCAGCGTGACGCCGGTATCCTCCTTCCCGCCGGCAGAGACCGAGGCCGGCGGGAAGGAGTTGCCGGCACAGGACGAGGAGATCGCGCAGGAGTCCCAGGCGCTGGACGCGGTGTTTGTGGAGGAGTCCCTGGCGCTGGGTGAGGTCATCCAGGAGCGGCTCGACATCGACCAGCTCCCTCCTGGGTGGTACAACCTGCGCCTCGAGGCCTCGGACCAGGCCGGCAACCTCAGCTATGTTTCCCGCAACTTCCTCAAGCGGCCCAGCGGGAGTGCCGAGCGGGTCGAGCTGTTCTATCCCGCCGACGGAGAGCACCTGGCGGGGCCCCTGAACATCGCGGGGAGGGTGTACTCCGAGCGCTCCCTGGCGGGCGCGACCATCGTAGTCACCCTGGACGGGGGGCGCCTGGAGACCGGAATGCTCAGCAGCACCGGACACTTTCACCTCAAGACGGGGCCGGAGCAGGTGCCCGCAGGCAGCCACTCCGTGCAGGTCCAGCTGGTCCTGGCCGGAGAGCCTGCGCTGGAATCGGAACCCCACCGCTTCGAGTACGAGCTCGCCGGCCCCTGGGTTGACATCACCTCCCTGGCCCTGGGGGACTACGTATCCGGCCGGCCGTTCCTGGAGGGTCAGGCGGGCTACGCGAGGCCGGAAGCCCCGGGGTTGGAGCAGGAGCCGACCGACGGGAAGGCAGCAGGCGGGAAAGGCGGCGAGGGGACGCCGAAGGTCGAGCTGATCGAGGTCAGCATGGACAACGGGCGCTCCTTCCGCAAGGCCGATGGTCGGCAAGCTTGGCGCTACCGGCTGGAGACCCTGGCCCTGCCCAACGGCCCCCTGCGCCTCCTGGTGAGGGCGACGTTTTCGGACGGCCAGACCGCCGTGACTCGCACGCAGCTGTCCGTCGACACCCGTCCGCCGGCGCTGGGCCTCCTCGCCCCGGCGGAGGGCGGCAGGTTCAACGACAGTATCCCCCTGGTCGGGACGGGAGCGGACGAGTCGGGGCTGCAGGAAATCGCGGTGAGCCTGCGGGAGGGAGACAAGAGCCGCTACCAGGTTCCTGCGTTCATCCAGGGGCTGTACCTGGACTTCCACGCCATGGGCGCCACCTACTTCGATGCAGGCGTTGGGCTCACCTTCTTCGAGGACAACGTCAAGCTGCAGCTCCAGATCGGGCTGTCGCCGCCGGGGCGGTTCTCAGGGCTGGTGATCGGCGCGAAGCTGCTGGCCAATGTCGCGACGCTGCCCTTCGGCTACTTTTTCGGGCCCTCCTGGGATTTCTTCTCCATGTCCCTGGCCGTGGGCGCGAACTTCTCCTATTTCACCATGTCCGAGGGCCCGATAGAGTTCACTGACGCGGGGCTCGTCCTGGGAGGCGTCGTTGCTCAGTTGGAGTTCGCCCGTTTCGAGATAGCCCGCTGGCGAGCCCTGAACGCCTACGCCCTGTACACCGAGTACCAGCTGTGGTTCATCTCCTCGGACATCGAAGCTGGAACGGCGAGCAGGATCGCTTTCGGCCTGAGAGTGGAGCTGTTCTGACCGGGTCCCCCTCTCGGCTCACCGGGCTGGCGAGGGGGATCCCGATCTAAGCTGACGGGTGGTGTGCTCGATCCTCGGCGCCAGGGGCGCCTGCCGCCTTCAGGGCTTCGGGCGCGGCGCTGCCCCCGCGTACCCCGAGATACCGACCGTTATTCCTCCGGCCTCAGGTAGACCAGGTCGAAATCGTTGCTGGCGTAGCCCAGCGCCGCGGTCCAGTCGACCGCGCCCTTGCGATACTCGATGCTCGTGCGCTGGTCGGCGATGGCCGTGATCAGTGGCAGGATCTCGTGTTCCCACGCTCCCAGCCCGGTGTCGTAGTAGGCCAGCTTCAGGCCCTCGAAGGTGCCGACCATCGAGTTGTTCAGGTACGATACGTAGGGCGTGACCCCATTCAGCGTGA
>JAFGFV010000469.1 GCA_016930895.1 Spirochaetales bacterium
AAGCACTTTGTCCTGCGCACCGCCTGGCTCTACGGCGCAGGCGGCAAGAACTTCGTCACCACCATGATTCGGCTCTTCCAGGAACGGGACACCGTGAGAGTCGTGGACGACCAGTGGGGCAGCCCGACATACGCCAGGGACCTGGCCCAGGCGATCGTCCGGATCGTGCAGACCCGCCGGGGCGAATACGGCACCTACCACTACACCAACGAAGGCAAGACCTCGTGGTGCGGGTTTGCCCGGGAGATCTACCGGGTGGGCCAGGCGCTCGGTCTTTGCCCGCGACCGGTTCGCATCCAGCCCGTTTCGACCCTGGAGTATCCCACCGCGGCGCAGCGCCCGCAGAACTCCTGCCTGTCCAAGGAGAAGATCAAACGGGTCCTGGGGGAGCAGATCCGAAGCTGGCAGGAAGCGCTCGAAGAGTTCCTGAACACATTGGGGGGCAGCTCATGAGACGACTGGCAAGCCTGATGGTCACGGGGGGGGCCGGATTCATCGGGTCCAACTTTATCCGGTACCTGCTGGGGCTCCCCGAGTTCTCCGGCATCGTCGTGAACGTGGACAAGCTCACCTACGCCGGGAACCTCGAGAACCTCGCCGACGTCCAGGCAGAGCACGGCGGCCGGCGCTACCACTTCGAGCACGCCGACATCTGCGACTTCGAGCGCATGCGGGAAGTCCTCGACCAGCACCAGGTGGACACGATCGTCCATTTTGCCGCGGAATCCCACGTGGACAGGTCCATCGTCGGCCCCCGGGAGTTCATCAACACGAATATCGTGGGCACATTCACGCTTTTGGAAGCCGTCAGGGTCGCCTGGAGAGACCGCAGGGATGTCCTGTTCCATCACGTCAGCACCGACGAGGTGTTCGGTTCCCTCGGAGCGACCGGCAGTTTCTCCGAATCCTCGCCGTACATGCCCCGAAGCCCCTACGCGGCCTCCAAGGCCGCCTCGGACCACCTGGTGCGCGCGCACCACCACACCTACGGCATACCGACGACGCTCTCCAACTGCTCGAACAACTTTGGCCCCTGGCAGTTTCCCGAGAAGATGATGCCGTTGATGATCCTGAACATCCTGGACGAGAAGCCCCTGCCCGTGTACGGCGACGGCATGAACGTCCGGGACTGGCTGTACGTGGAGGACCACAGCCGGGCCCTGTGGCTGATCCTGAACCGCGGGATGGAAGGTGAGACCTACAACGTGGGCGGGCAGAACGAGTGGAAGAACATCGAGCTGGTCCACACGCTCTGCGAGATGGTCGCGCGGCAGCGGGGAAAGAGCGCCGAGTACTACAAGAAGCTCATCACCTTCGTGAAGGACCGGCCCGGTCACGACCGGAGGTATGCAGTCGACTGCAGCAAGATACGGCAGGAATTGGGATGGGAGAGGCTGTACAGCTTCGAGGAGAGTCTAGGCAGGACGATTGAGTGGTACGCAGGGCACCCCGAGTGGGTGCAGCGCGTCAGGAGCGGGGAATATCAGAAGTGGATCGAGAAGAACTATGACAACCGGTAGGGGGAAGTAGCGGCCTGGCGACTCGGCGATGCCTGTTCCAGGCACTCCGCACGCGCCTCGCGCCGATATCCGACGCGCCCCGTCATCCGTCCCCTACCCGGAAGTGGTCGGCCTGCAGCTCGTAGAGGGCCGCATACGCGCCGCCTTTTCGCAGGAGCTCACGGGGGCTGCCGCTTTCGACGATCCGCCCCTGATCCAGCACGTAGATGCAGTCCGCTGTGTTGACCGTGGAGACTCTGTGGCTGATCAGGACCACCGCCTTGTGCGCGGCCCGCTGCCTCACGGTCTCCACGAGATTCGCTTCCGACCTGGTGTCGAGGTTGCTGGTCGGTTCGTCCAGAACCAGCAATTGGGAGTCCCGAAACAGGGCCCTCGCGGTCGCGAGCTTTTGCCACTGCCCCACGCTCAGCTCCTCGCCGCCCTCGAACCACCGGCCCACCAGGGTTTCGTATCCGTTGGGCAACCCCTCGATGAACTGTTCCGCCCCGGCCGCCTGCGCGCAGGCTGCGACTCGGTCGGAAGCCGGTTCCGCCTGCGTGTCCCCCAGCCAGATGTTCTCCCTGGCGGTGAGTTGATACGGACCGAAATCCTGAAAGAGCACGCTGATGTTCCGGCGGAGCTCCTCGAGGGCCAGCTCTCGCAGGTCCAGGCCGTCGAGGGTGATGCACCCCTCGGTCGGGTCGTAGAGCCGGCACAGAAGCTTGATGAGCGTGGTCTTGCCGGCCCCGTTTTGTCCGACGATGGCCACGATCTTGCCCGGGGCGATGGTCAGGTCGATATGGTGGAGCACGTCCCTTTCGGTGCCCGGGTAGCCGAAGCTCACTCCCTCGAAGCGAAAACCTTCCTTGAACGGAGCCGGCGGAAGCCTGGAGCCCGCCCTGTCACGAATCCGCGGCTCCAGGGCCAGGAACTCGTACAGGTTCACGACGAACAGGTTGTTCTCGTACAGGCTGGCGATTCCCGACAGGATCTCCTGGGAGTAGCTCTGGATGCGCTGGAAGGCCTGATAGAACATGGCAAGGTCCCCGACGCTCATGTGACCCTGAACCGTGCGATACACGACGAGCCCCAGGGCCCCGAACACCACCAGAACCTGCAGCGACTGGGTCAGGAACTGCATGGTCGACCGCTTGCGCAGGATTGCGCCTCTCTCCTCGCGCAGTCCGCCCCGCAGGTCCCTGGATCGCCCCGCAAAGAGAGGACCGATGCCGAAGAGCCTGATCTCCTTGGCATGCCAGTCCCCGGTCAGGAGCATCGAATAGTAATCCACGCGCCGCTCGGTGGCCGTCTTGCGGCGACGCCAGCTGTACATCCAGTTGGCGTACTTCAGGCGAACCGCCAATCCGGGAATCATGGCGGCGATCAGGACCAGCATGTAGGTCCATCGAAGCGAGATTCCGACGAGCAGGGCGATCGCGAGGATCGACACGCCGCTGCGCAGGATTGCCAGCAGATCGTTCAGGATTGCGGTGGGTCTGTACGCGGCCTCGCGCTGAGCTCGATGGAGAGTGTCGAAGTAGTCGCTGTTCTCGTAGTACTCGAGGTCGACCTCGATGGACTTGGAGTGGATCAGGTCCTGGACGTGATCGGTTACGACCTGCGCATGCAGCTCGGAGAGCACGGACACGATGGCCTGCAGAGAGGCCGTGACCAGGGCCAGGCCCCCCGCCGAGACCACCAGGAGCAGGACATAGCGCAGCTGGTTGCCCGTGGCCGGACCCACGATGGCCTGAGCAACAGCGTCGAAGATCAGCTTGATCAGGTACAGGGAGGCAAGCGGGAGGGCGCCCTGGAGCACCACCAGCCCCCCGGTGGACAGCGTCCACAGCGGGCTGGCCTGCCATACCAGCCTGAGCGGCCGGTCGAGGCGCAACACGCTCCGAAGGTCAATCCTGTCGCTCGGCTTGCTCACCCTGGCTCCGCACATGCTTCACGATCTCCTCGCAGACGGCCTGGAGGTGTTCACGGCCCGAGGAATAGGAGATCTTCCACATCGGTACCCGCCGCACGATGTCGGCCAGGACAGGCAGCCGCCGAGGCTGCCAACCCAAAGGGGGAATCACCTCGGCCACGAAGGACTGCCGTACCAGCTCGATCACGGCGGCGCCGGGGTTGACAGGGTGGAAACGCACGAACGGCCCGTCCTCCCGGCTCTGCTGTCGCTCGAGCAGGTAGATGGCGCCGAGGGGCAGCGTCTGGCCGGCGAAGGAGCCCCAACCACGAGGGCCGCCCACGCGCACCGTGACCTTGGGGTTCCGATCGTCCCCCCCGCTGCGGTCTATGCCGTCCTCGAGGAGGGCGGCGGCCTCCCCGGGCCACAATCGCAATCGAGGATAGGAGCAGGGAGCGAGGATCGCCCCCGGAACAGGCTTCAAGGCCAGGATGTCGTCGCTGACCAACCGGGCACCTCGTGCCACCAGGGCGACTGCCAGCGCGCTCTTCCCTGCGCCGTTGTCCCCCAGGAAGGCGGCGACGCTCCCATCGATGTCCACCGCAGAGGCATGCAGGCACGGGCTGCCTCTCCACTCCAGCCAGACAGACATGACCATGCCGAGGAAGAAGGTCTCCACGGCGGCGTGAACGTTTTCCGCGAGGGGCCGGCAGCGTACCTCATGCTCCGCCAGCAGGAAGTCCGCGGTAGCGGCGAACCGCATCAGGATGCTGCCGCCGGCGCGATGGAGCGCGAACATGTCCTTGCCGTACTCGGTCTCATACAGGCCCCGGAGGATCGGCGGTGAAGCGCCAGCTCGAGCAGCAACATTGCCCGACACGCAGGAAAAATCCAGGTCGGGGTCCCCCGCTCCCTTCTCCAGGGGCGTCACGAACGGGAAGTCGCTCGAGAGGGCCACCCCGAAGAGACGGTACGCGGGTCGCACGCGCGGGTACGTAGGCTCCAAAGGTGTTGTCATGGTGTCGGTCCCCAGCCCTTAGTTCGAGATCGGCCCCAGCAGGCCGAGCCGCAGCTGTGCGCGCTCAAACAGACACGCACCTGCGCTGGGGACGAGGCAGAAACC
>JAFGFV010000470.1 GCA_016930895.1 Spirochaetales bacterium
CTGGCGCTGCTGCGAGTGGTCGATCCGGAGTTCAAGTCGCCGGTGGCCCAGGACTACATGCGGGCCGCTGCAATCGTGTTCGTTCTCGCGCTGCCCCTCATCCTGATCATCAACTTCCCCGTCTACGGCTACACATCGGGAAACCCCATGTGGTACTGGCTCTCCTTGGCCGTGTGCGCCGCCTACGTGGCGTTTACCGCCGTTGCCTACGCGCTGATTCGCCAGCGGGGACCCGAGTGTCGCGGCGCGGGGCTGTGGCTGCCCGGCCCGGCCGCCTGAAGGAGCTCTCTCGTGCGGGTACTGGTAACCGGAGCCGACGGCCAGTTGGGGGCGTACGTGGTTCGGGAATTGAGGCGCCGGAGCTACGCGGTGCGGGGTCTCGTGCAGCCCGGGCGTACCGCCGAAGCCCTGCGAGGCACCGACGTCGAGATCGCCGAAGGGGACGTCCTCGACCGGCAGGCCGTGCACCGCGCGCTGGGGGGCTGCCAGGCGGTCGTCCACGCCGCGGCGGTCGTGGGTTTCTGGCCCGCCCGTTCGAAGCACATCATGCGCGTCAACCTGGGCGGTACGGAGAACATGATCGAGGGCTCTCTATCCGCGGGAATCGAGCGCTTCATCTACGTGGGTTCCGCGAGCTCTTTCGGTCCCGGCACTCGCGAAAAGCCGGCAGACGAGCGATCCCCCTACCTCAACGGCCGGTATCACCTTGGCTACATGGATTCGAAGATGCTCGCCCAGCGAGCCGTCCTGGAAGCGGCGTCTCGAAGAGGTCTCCCCGCCGTCGTGGTGAACCCCACCTATCTGATTGGCGCCTACAGCGACAGGAACGGCTCCTCCGGGATCGTGCTCAGACTTCTGGACGGAAACCTCAACATCGTGCCTCCGGGAGGCCGCAACTTCATCTTTGCGGGCGACGCGGCCGTGGGGGTCTGCAACGCCCTGGAGCGCGGACAGGTCGGTGAGTGCTACATCCTGGGGCATGCCAATCTGACCTACCGGGAGGCGGGGGAGCTGTTCGCCCGGGTCTTGCGTCTGTCCCGTTCCCCGAAAGCCGCCCCGCCGCTGGCCGTCGGGATGGTTGGGGTGGTGGGCTCCCTGTCCGCTTTCCTCACCCGCCGCCCGCCCATTCTTAGCATCACCTCCACCCGTATGCTGTGCAGAGAATGCTACTACAGCCCCCGCAAGGCCGTCCGCGAGCTGGAGCTGCCCCAATCGCCCCTGGACACCGCTGTGCGGGCGGCGGTAGCCTGGTTTACCAGGGAGGGCTGTCCATGGCAGGAACGGCAGGGGGTCCACTAGCCTCGAGCGCCCGTCTCTCCGAACGCGTGGTTCTGGTGACCGGTTCTTCCCGGGGCATCGGCCGCGAGCTCGCTCGCCTGGCGGCAGCGAAGGGGGCCAGGGTCGTAATCAACGGCAGAGATCCCGAAACGGTCGCGCGCGTCTGCGCGGGGTTCGTCGCTGAAGGTCTCGAGGCGACCGGCATCGCCGCTGACGTCTCCGACCCCGCAGGCGGACGCCGCCTGGTGGAAGAGGCCCTCGGACATCTCGGCCGGATAGACCTGCTGATCAACAACGCCGGTCTGGCCATGCGGGCACCACTGGCGGCTGTGAAGCCCGAAGCCGCCTGGCGGATTGTGCAGACCAATCTCGGCGGCGCCCTGTTTCCCACCATGGCGGCGCTCCAGCTGGCCGGGGGCAGCCTGCGAAGCATCTCCTTCGTGTCCAGCCTGGCAGGACTGCACGGTATTCCTGGTGCAGCCTGCTACTGCACGACCAAGGCCGCCTTGACCGCTCTGGCCGAGTCGCTCCGGGGCGAGCTCCACGGAACTGGAATCCACGTCGGTGTCTACTACTTGGGCTTCACGCAAAACGACCCGGAAAAGCGCTTCGTCGCGCCCGATGGGGGACTGGAGCCGGTCAAGCACACTTACCGGTGGCGCCGCACCCAAGCGCAAAGCGCCGCCTGGATCCTCCGCAACATCGAGAAGCGGCGCTTCAAGGCGGTTCAGACTTTCCCCGGCAAACTCCTGCGCCCCCTGGCGCTGCTGGCGCCGTGCATCCTGAGGGGGCTGTACCGACGCGGCATGGATCGGCTCCGGTAGAGGGGCCGCCGGGTCCGTCCGTTCTCTTGGTGGCCCGGATGCGTCAGTGCTGCTCGACGAGGATCAGCGGGCACCGACGTTGCAGATTCGCAATTTCTGTGTATACTGATTGACAGACTCTGCACCCAGTCCGGCATCGATTGATTCGTGCCAGTAGGGGGTCCGGTGTGAGTCGCCTGCTGCGTTTGTTGTTCCCCGCCATGTTGGCCTTGGCCCTACCCTGCGCGTACCCGGATACAAGCCGTGGCGTCGGCACCATCGCAACAGCCGACAGAACGGAGCTCCGCGTTGGGTGCCAGTACCTGGCGATCATCGCCATCAACGACTACCAGCAGTGGATGCCCCTGCGCAGCCCCGTGCGGGAGGCCAACGAAATCAGGAAGATCCTCGTGACCCGCTACAAGATCGACGAGGTATTCGAGCTGTACGACGACGAGGCGACCAAAGCCAACATCATCCGGCTCTTCGTCGACCTGCAGAAAAGGGTGATGGCCGACGACTCCCTTCTTGTGTACTACTCCGGGCACGGACACCTGGACGAAAGCTCCGATACCGGGTTCTGGATACCGGCCAACGCGGGTACCGACGTCTACGAGCAGCAGAATTGGCTTCCTCATGCGCAGCTGAAAGGCCTGATCGCCAATATCGCGTCCAACCACGTTCTGGTCATCTCGGATTCGTGCTTCGCCGGGGACCTGATCTACTCGACCCGCTCTCTGCCCGCACCGGCAACGGCCGAATATTTCGAAGAGGCCTACTCCCGGGTTTCCAGACAGGTACTGACTTCGGGCGCCGTGGAGGCCGTTCAGGACGGATCGTCCTTCGCTGAGCAGCTGATATCGGTGCTCACGCGCAACGGCGCACCCCTGCTGGATGCGCTGATGCTGTACAACGAGCTCCGCCTCGGCGTGAGGGGATCCACGCCCCTGCTGGGTTCTCTCGCTGGCACAGGACACCAGGAAGGCGCCAGCTTCCTCTTGTTCCTCCGCGATGAGCTTGCGCCGGGGGAGCTGCCTCCGCCGGAGAAGGACACTCCTCCGGACGTCTTGCCGTTGCCCGCCGAAGTTCCGGCGGACGAACCGGCGGATGTCGCCTCGGAAGGCCCCAGGCGCTTCTCCTCGGGGCTGGCGTGCGGCGCACTCATTACGGTGGGGTGGTTTGGGCCGGCTTTCAAGACCGAGCCCGCTCCCAGCTGGCGGCTGCACTATCGGCACCTTCGGGACTGGGGAGAAACCATTCTCGGGCTGCGGGCGGCGGCGCTGATCCTCACCGGTAGAGACGGCCTGGAGAACCCTCTGAATCCCGACCCCTGGGACGCAACCTCCTGGCTCCTGGCGGCGAGCTTCGGCTACGCCACCGTCTCCGACCCCTTGCTGTACTTTGCCGCGGAGGTGACCGCCGGCGCCGCAATCAACGTGATCAGGACATACTCTCCAGAGATCCACAAGACCACCAGGACGAAACCGCACCTCGGAGCGGCGGTTGGCGTCGGACTGAGACTTCTGCACCGCCTGAAGGTGAGCGTTGTCGGGAGACTCGACTCGATATTCTTCGACGAGGCCGTCTTCATGGGGATTACGCCGGAGCTGTCCGTCGAGTACACCTTTTAGGAGCGAGGAGGGATCCGTGCGACAGAGGACAGGCACAGGTCAGTCGAGGCTCGCAATCATCTTCGTGATCGGGCTGGCGGTTGGCGCCCGCTTGCCGGCACCCGGCGCGCTCGATGCGCAACCTGCGGCGATCCGCTTCAGCTGGGCCCTCGTGTACCAGGACGACAGCGGGGTCACCAGGCCCATAGACTACACGGCGAACATTGTTCTCATGGAGTCCGGGGATCGCTTCAGGTTCTACTTGAAAGCCGACAGCCCCTGCGTGGTGTACCTGTATCTGTTCGACGCCCAGAGCAATCTGTCTCTGCTGTTTCCCCGGGAGCTCGATTGGCCGTACCGTGAGCTAGAGCCGAACGCGCGTCGTATCCTCCCCGACAGCGAAACCTGGTACTACCTCGACGACGAAGGGGGCATCGAGACATTCTATCTGGTCGTGTCCCAGCGGGCGCAGGCTCGTCTCGAGGCGGCCACCCGGCGATTCGTCCAGCTCGTCGCGGGGCGCAACGGACCCAGGGTGACCGACTCCAAGTACGGCGTCCTGGACGAGGTCCGGCGGATCCTGAAAGACAACAGCCAGCTTTCCGCCGCTGCGGAAAAACCGGTGGCGATCGCCGGGGAGTTCCGCGGACTCGACGAAGAGTATCAGGTCAAGGGGATCAGCGTCGAAACCGATCGGACCTATGTCACGACGATTCGCCTGGCGCACTAGAAGCTTTCGTCCTCGAAGAGCGGCAGTCCTCCTCGCGTCAACGCTTGCGGTCGCGTTTGCCCTGTCGCTGCTGTTTGACGGCCTGTTCGAGCGATGGGACCAGCAGATCAGCGACCGTTACTTCCTGTTGCGGTATCGGCTCCTGGGCCCGCAGGAGATTTCCCCGCGTCTCGTGCATGTCGTGATATCCGACTCGAGCCTCCGTGCTTTGGGAGTGCCTCAGTGGGACAGGAAGATGCAAGGCCGGCTGATCCACCTGCTGCAGGAGACCAACACGCGGCTGCTGGCCTGCGACATCCTGTTCGAGTTCCCGAGCGCAGACGGGCACGACAGGCTCCTCGTGGATGCCGTCGGCGGCCCCAGGCCGGTGTTCTTGCCCCTCGTCGTGTGTCCCCCTCCCACCGCAGCCACTCAGCCCACCGTCCGGCAAGATGACCAGCAGCAGCAAGTGCTGGATCGAGTTGCGATACATCCGTTGATCTCTGCCGAGGGAGATCCACCGTCCGGAACACAGGTGATCGTGCCGTTCAACGGTCTCAGCTCGACAGCCGCCGGCCTGGGGCACATCAACGCCGAGCCGGACGATGACGGAGTCATCCGGCGGCTGCCGCTGCTGTACCGGTGGGGCGATCGATACGTCCCGGCGCTCACACTGCGGGTTCTGATGGAGTTGTTCGAGGTCGATGCCGGCAACATCGAGGTTGCCTTTGGACGGCACATGATCCTGCGTGACGCCCGGGTGCGGGAGGATCTCACCATGGACGTGGAGATTCCGGTGGACCGGCGTGGCCGTATCATCGTGGACTTCGCGGGGCCCTGGGAGGACTCGCATCTCGACTTTCCGGCGGACCGCCTTCTGGCCGCCGGGGAAGACGCTTTGACACGAGCGCAGCTCCATGACCTGGTCGACGGGACGCTGACCTTCATCTCAGACATCTCGACCGCCAACAGAGACTACGGGCGGGGAATCTTCGACAGCCCTTATCCCCTGAGCGGGGTGCACCTCAACGTCGTGAACAGCATCCTCACGGGGAATATGCTGCGGCAGGAAACGCAGCTCGGGTCCGTCCTGCTGCTTCTGCTGTTTGCGGCCGTGCTCTGGCTGGGCGCCGCCCGCTTCGATACTTTCGGCTTCGCTGCCCTGTGCGCAGGGGCGTACATCGCGTACCTGGCGCTTCATTTTTGGATGTTCGCGGATCTGGGCATTCTTCCGCGGTTGGCCCTCCCCACGACGGTCTTTGGGGCCGCTCTGGTCGCCGTCTCCGTGGATCGCTCGCTGCTGACCCGTCGGGAGCGGGACGTGCTGAAGGCCCGGCTGAGTACCGCGACCAAGCTGGAGACGATGAACCGCCAGCTCGTTCGCCGGCACGGTGAGCTGGAGGCCGCCAATCAGAGACTTCGAGCTCTGGTGGAATCCGCGGGGCTGAGCGAAGGCTCCGGGCCGACGGACGGTTCTCCAGCGGGTGATCCCGGAGATATCGAGCAGCCGGAGCCTCGGCGTGAAAGGCTGGCCCACCCAGAAGCGTTCGCCCCGATCATCACGGGCGATGCAGGCATTCAGGCGGTGTTTCGCTACGTCGAATCGATCGCCGCCAGTGCCAATCCGGTGCTCATTACCGGCGAGAGCGGCGTGGGCAAAGAGCTGGTGGCCAGGGCCATCCACGAAGTGAGCGGCCGCGCGGGGAAGTTCGTCTCCGAAAACGTGGCGGGCCTCGATGACACGATGTTCACCGATACCCTCTTCGGACACGTACGGGGCGCCTTCACCGATGCCGAGTCCGTCCGCAAAGGCCTGGTGGAGGAAGCGCGCGGCGGCACCCTCTTTCTCGACGAGATCGGCGACCTTTCCCTGAGCTCCCAGGTCAAGCTGCTCAGGTTCATCGAGGAGCATGAGTACCGTCCGCTGGGTGGAGACGAGGTCAAGAACGCCGAGGTTCGAGTGATCGTCGCGACCAACGCGAACCTCAAGAAAAAGCTCGAAGAGGGAAGCTTTCGGGAAGACCTCTACTTCCGCTTGACCTACCAGGTGTCGATTCCCCCCTTGAGGGAGCGGCAGGACGACCTGCCTCGTCTGCTCGAGCACTTTGCGGCGCAGACGGCGGATAGCCTGGGAACACGCAAGCCGGTGATCCCCCCACAGCTGGTGAATCTCCTGAGGAGCTACCGCTTCCCGGGCAACGTTCGAGAGCTTCGAAACATGGTCGAAAACGCCATGAGTCGAGCCGGTTCCGGACGCATGTCGCTCTCGTATTTTCGAGAATACATCAAGCAGGATCCCGACGGCTTCGGGCGCTGCAACGGAAGCATCGGCGTAGAGGGGGGCGGCATCATGTTCTCTGGGCGCCTGCCCAGCTTGAACGAGCTGGAGGACTCACTCCTCCGGGAAGCGGTCAAGCGAACCGGTGGGAACCAGAGCCTGGCGGCCCGGCTCCTGGGATTATCCCCTTCCGCCTTGAGCCGGCGGCTTCACAAGCAACGGGACGAGAAGCGGTCATAGAACCCTTCGACGGTTTTCTCGACGTAATGCTCTGACGGTCGCCGGATACTTCGCCTGGCACTCTCAGCCTCACGGTGCATCCTCCACCTCGAGGAAATTCAGAATAGCCTGGCGAACACCACGGGGATCTTCGAGCGGGAGGAAGTGGCCGCTTCCCTCGAACGTCTGCAGCCTGCCGTCGGCCATCAGCCTGCTCAGCCGCTCCTTCGCTTCGACATCGATCAAGGGATCGCTCTCCGCAACCAGAACCAGTATGGGCTGCTCGACCCGAGGAAGGTAGTCATCCATGGCGCAGGCACCGAGGATCCGTCGCGCGGTCTCCACCACGACGCGCCTTCCCTGGGGGGTGGTGAAGGGCCGCCACAACGAGTCCACCAGCTCGGGGGTCACGAGCTCCTCGCGCCGGATCCACGAGCGAACCGTGCGCTCCACCCGACGGCGGCTCACCAGTTCGCAGGCCAGCGGCAGCAGAAGGTCCCAGCGCCGGATCCGGGCCATGAGGCCGGCCTGGTCCTGCAGCCCGAAGGGGCTGATCAGGACGAGGCTCTCGACTTGATCGGGGTGAGCGAGGCAGTAGCGGGTGCAGATGTTGGCCCCCATGGAGACTCCGACCATGGCGAAGCGCTCCAGTCCCACCTGCGCCGTGAAGCGGGCGAGGAACTCCAGGTAGAAGTCCATCGAGACCGGGCAGTCGGGCGGCTTGGAGGCCCCGAAGCCCGGCAGGTCGGGGATGACCACCCGCAGCCGGCCGTCCATGCCCTCGGCAAGCGTGCGCATCGAGTAACTGGAACTCGGGAATCCGTGCACCACCAGCAGCCCGGGGCTCTCCTGGTCGGAGGCCCCGTCGAGATAGTGCACCAGTCTGCCATCCACGTGCGTCCAGTGTGAGCAGGCCAACCCGCCACCGGCCGAGGGCGCCCCGGTGGACTGCATGTGGCTGCAGGCGCAGGCAGCAACGATCAACACCAGCGCGGAGAGACGGATCCGTGCAGTGAGGCAGCCCGTCCGATGAGCCCCGAACATGTGCGGTTCCACCCCGTCTTCCATCGTGTAGTGCCGGCGGGTCGACGACCTTTCTGTTGATCCGGATCAGCAAGTTGCGTGCCACGCCTTCATCCGCCATTTCGTTGTCGTTCGTTGTCGGCACGCACGAGAAGACCCCGAAGCGCACGCGCCGCGGGAATGGGCGTTGCAGGCACGCACGCGCCTTGCGTTCTTGCAACGCCACGAACGTCCTGGACCCCAGCCGCGAGCGGGGGAACATCACGGTGCGGGATCACAGTGGCAACGTTATGGTCTGAGTTGGGCCGCCCTGTGCCCGAATCGGGGAACTGTCGGGGCCTTGGCGGTACCTACGGGGGGTAAGCTGGTGCGCGTCGCCCACTTGGGACGGCAGGCTCCGGCCCGCAGTCTCTCGCCGACGAAAGGAGACGAGAAAACGGCGGGCGGACAGAAAGCGGGGACAGAGTGACTCCCCGGAGCAGGCAGAGGACAGATTGCCAATTCGACGAAGTGCAAGTGCCGGGGGTGGCGGAGGACACGTCTTTTCGTCGGACCACAACGTACAGGCGAACATGACCCCGGAGAACCTCCTGACCGTGTTTCGGCTTGCCCGGGAGCTGGAGGACTATCCTATCGACACGAGGCGCATCGAAGAGCAAATAGCACGCCTGGGATCAGGCGGGCAGCCGTGAGCGACCCCCGGGGCGCTACGGGGCGCCGCCGCCCCGCCCGCGGTTCCCGCTCCCGCCCTCGGCCCCGCTGCGCGGCTCTCCGCCCTCATCCCGCCCGTCCCCGCGCCTGTCGCCCCCACCCTTGCCCGCGATGAGCTGGGCGTACACTGCCTCGTTGATCGGATAGCGCGATAGAATCAGGATCCCGGCCAGGAAGGCCCCGGCCGTCACAGGGCCCAGGATGATCCGGATCCCGGCCTGGGCGGAGGCCTTCTGCACCGTGTCCGGCACGTAGCCGGAGAGGTCCAGGATCAGCCCGGTCACGGCGATGGAGATGGCCTGGCCGATCTTGGAGCAGAAGGTCCAGATCCCATAGTAGGCCCCCTCCCGGCGCATGCCGGTGCGCACCGCCTCCCACTCGATGGCGTCGGGCATCATGGACCAGGGCAGGGCGTAGGTGGCCCCCAGGCCGATCCCGCCGACGACCATCACCGCGAAGGTCCAGCGCAGGCCCAGGCGCTCTCCGGTGAAGGCGACTGCCAGGGCCGCGCAGGCCACGATGGCCATGCCCAGGGCGTAGGTGAGCTTCTTGCCGATCCTCTTCGACACCACCACGCTCACCGGGATGAACAGCATGGCCGTGACCAGCAGGAACAGCAGAGCGACAGTGGTGTGGGCCTCGTTGCCGAACAGGTACTTGTAGTAGTAGACCAGGATCCCGCTCACCACCGTCACCCCGACGATGTGCATGGTGTAGGTGAAGAGAATCTTGCGGTACGGGGCGTTGGCGAACACCCTGCGGTACGAATCGAAGAACCCCGCCGCGGTTTCCTCCGGCGGATGCTCGTGTTCGCGGACCGAGAAGAAGGTGATCAGGGCTGTGATCATCATCACTACTCCGAACACGGTCCCCATGACCGAGAAGCCGGTGTTCCTGCTCCCGAAGGCGTTGACGATGGGCAGGGCCGCCCCGGCCCCGAGGAGGGTCCCCAGGACCGCGAAGCCGAAGCGGTAGCCGTTCAGGCTCGTCTTCTCGTGGAAGTCCTTGGTGAGCTCCGGGGTCAGGGCCGAGTAGGGGATGTTGACCACCGTGTAGACCGTGGACAGCAGGCAGAAGACCCCGAGCCCCCAGACGAAGCGCCACAGCTGGCTGGCGATGCCCGGGTTGGTGAACATGGCGATCATGCCCAGGAACAGGGGCACCGAGCCGAACAGCAGCCAGGGCCGGCGCCTGCCCCAGCGGCTGCGGGTCCTGTCCGACAGGTACCCCGCCACTGGGTCGGTGACCGCGTCCCAGATCTTGCCGACCATGATGATGATGCCCGTAAGCCCCGCGGAGATCCCGACCGTGTCCGTGAAGTAGTTGAGCAGCCAGAAGGCGATCACGGTGAAGTAGAGATTGCCCCCCAGGTCGCACACTCCGTACCCCAGCTTGGTTCCTACGCTCAGTGCGTTTGCAGGTTTGCTCTTCATTTCTCACCTCGCCGTCTAACTCGACTCGAGCTCGATGACCGTGAGGGACGCCGGCGGCAGTCTCACCTCCGCCCGAGCCCCGCGCTTGGCCGGAAGCGGCGGGGCCGTCAGCTCCACCCGCCGGTCCAGCGGACCCCGCCCCGCGAGCCGGCGGCAGCGCGTTGGCCGGTGGCCCTCGAATCCGGCGAGGGAAAGCGATACCCGCATGCCCCGCTCAGGGTGCCGGTTGACCAGGGCCAGCACCAGACGTCTGCCTGCCTCGTCCCGGGTGGCCGAGGCATCCAGCCATGGCACCTCGCCCTTGGCGCTGATGTTGAGGCCCAGGGCGGGTGCGTCGAAGCATGGGGAGCTCACCCGGCAGCGCAGGACGGTGGGCTCCATATCCCGGTACAGGAGGAAGGGCAGTCCCACCGGCGTGAGCTGCGCCGGCTCATCGTGGGTCACCTTGGCGATTGCCCCCAGCACGTTCACGAGCATGGCCAGGTTGGCCATCCCCATGACCCGGCAGCAGCGCTGGAACGCGTTCAGCATCCCGGCCACGTACAGGGCGTCCCGGACCGTGTACTCCTGCTCGTGCATGCTCGCGGCGCCGGGCCGCGGCGGCAGCTTGACGTTCCACTCGTCCAGGGCCACCCGCACCCCTCGCCCTGGCACGACGGCCTCGATCTGGGCGGCGATCCGGAGGATCGCGTCTTCGACGCTCAAGGGGGCGGCCACCAGGGAGCGGTACAGGGCCCGCTGATCGTAGGAAGCGAGGTAGCCCTCCTCGGAGGGCTGGTAGACGTGGAAGGAAAGGCAGTCGATCTCCGGGCCGATCCCTTCCAACACGGTGCGGTTCCACTCCGCGGCGCCCCGCGGATCGTTCTCGAGGTGATCAAGCCCTACCGCCACCAGGCGGATCCCGGGGTCCGTCCGCCTCATGGCCTGGATGAAGGGCCGGATGCGCCGGACGTAGCCGGCAGCATCGGTGTGCCCGATCTGCCAGTCTCCCCACACCTCGTTGCCCAGCCCCCACCAGCGTACGCCCCAGGGTTCCGGATGGCCGTTGGCCGCCCGCCGCCGTCCCACCGGGCCTTTGGCCGGCTCGTTGCAGTAGGCCACCCAGCGGGCCGCCTCCTCGGGGCTCCCGGAGCCGTCGTTGACCACCAGCAGGGCTTGGGCGCCCACCCGGCGGCAGAAGCCGAGAAACTCGTCGGTGCCGACCGTGTTCGGGTCCTCCACGTGCCAGGCCCGGTTGTAGCGGGCAGGGCGCCTGTCTTTGGGACCGATGCCGTCCTCCCAGTGGTAGTCGCTGGCGAAGTTGCCCCCGGGGTAGCGGATGATCGGCGGGGCGAGCTGCTCGATCAGCCCGGTCACATCCTCGTGCAGTGCCTGTCCTTTGTCGTCCCAAATGCCGCCATACGTGCAGGATTCCAGGTGCTCGACGAAATGTCCGAACAGGTTCGGATCGGCCGTGCCGATCAGGTCCTCGGCATTGGCGGCCACGGCGGCCCGCAGGGCAGGGAGTGCGATCCGGGACAGCGCCGGGCTGCCGGGCCAGCGATCGTTCCGCCGCGCGTCCGGCGCGCTCCTCACCGAGAAGGCGAGGGGCCCCACCTCCCGGGTCAGCACCCGGATCCGGAGCTTGGCCTTCTCGGGAGATCCCTCGGAGACCAGCACCTCCAGCTCCGTGTTCAGGGGCAGGGCGAGCGGACGGTCCTCGCCGATCTCCGTGACCGGCACCGCCCCGGACTGGCCCTCCAGGCGCAGGCTCAGGCACTCGGGCGGTATGGTGCTGCCGTCGACCTCCAGCTCCAAACCCCAGAGGGTCGCGGCGGCATAGCTGTTCTTGAGGGCGAAGCGGAAACCCCCGCCGCGGCTCTCGAGGCTTCCCTTCACGAACATGCCGGCAAGAATGAACTCGGGAATCTTGACTGCCATGGGCCCGCCTCCCCTTGCGGGGAGTGTAGTACGAACCGTAGGGGCATGCAACGAAGCGCGTCCCGAAAGGGATCGGGCGTGCCGCGGCACCGGGCAGAGGGGGCCCGCCTGTTTCTTTAAGTGTACTAAAATAGTAGTATATAAGGATGGGCACAGCAAGGCGCCGGGGGGGGTGGTGCCAGCCGCGACGGCGGGAACGAGGTTCGTGATGGTGACGCGGACCCGCGGATCCGGAATCGATAGAGTCGACTGGGACCTGATCATCGTGGGGGCCGGGGCTGCAGGGATGAGCGCCGCCGAGACCGCGCGGCTCCTGAAGCCTGGCTGGTCGGTGCTGCTGCTCTCCGAGGAGGATCGCCTGCCGTACAAGCGCACGAAGATTTCGAAGCACATTGCCGGGGGCTTCGCGCGGGAGGCGTTCGCCCAGCAGCCTGCAGAGTGGTATTCCGGCCAGGGTCTCGAGCTGGCCGTGGGGGTCCGAGCGGTAGGCCTGGACCCGGACGGCCGCCGGCTCGAGCTGACGGACGGCACCCGCCTGTCCTGGAGCCGCCTGATCCTGGCCGCAGGGGCGGATCCCGTGCTGCCTGCGCTGCCTGTTTCGTTGGGAGAGGACGACGGGCACTTCGTGGTCCGAACCGCGGCGCAGGTCGAAGCCCTGCGCCGTGCCCTCGGAGGGGCCCGCCGCGTGGCTGTGATCGGCGCCGGGGTTCTGGGCGTGGAGGTGGCCGAGCAGCTGCGCCTCCACGGTCTCCAGGTCGTGCTTATAGGCCGGGGCGAGCGCCTCATGCCGCGGGAGCTGAACAACGAGGGGTCGGATCGTCTGCGGGAGGCCTTGACCGGGAACGGCGTGAGCGTGCGACTCGAGGAACGGGAGATCGCCGTCCAGCGCCGGCGGCGGCGAGGGTACGCGGTGGCTCTGGCGCACGGCGAAGCCCGGGCAGACCTCGTCGTCTTCTGCCTCGGGGCCAGGCCCCGGATCGACCTGGCCGCCGAGGCGGGCCTGCGGACCGACCGGGGGATCCTGGTCGATGCGGCCATGAGAACCTCGCACCCCGAGATCTTCGCCGCCGGGGACGCGGCGCAGCACCCCGACGGTGCGATCACCCATTTGTGGCACGCGGCCCAGCACCAGGGAGAGCTGGCGGCCCGCAGCGCCGCCGGGCAGACGATCCGTCACGAGAGTCCCCCCTTCCGCCTCAAGTGCGAGGTGTTCGGCCAGTACTTCTTTTCGATGAATGTCCCTCTGGCCCGGGAGAAGCCCGGTGTCACTGGCGCGAAGCCCGGTACAACCGGCACGGGCCGGAGGGCGGAAGGTGCGTTTGACGCGGAGCCGCTGGACCCCGTCGAGGAAGCCGATGGCGCCGTATACCGCTGCCTGTACTATCGCGGTGACAACCTGCTCGGGGCCCTGATGGTCAACGATCGGGAGCGGGCCAAGGCGTACGAGCGGGCGGTCCGGGAGGGCTGGACGCGCGGGCGGGTGGCTGAGGAGCTGCCGCTGAAAGGGTGATCTCCGCGGCCGCTACGGGTGGGGCGGGGGAACCCGCGGGGCGGCGGGGCCCTATCCGCGCCTGCACTTCCCGGAGTATCCTGGGGCCGTCGAGACACTCAAACTTCGGACGAGCACCGTGAAGCTTCCCTACGTGAACCGCCGCCAACAGTTGATCCGCGCCCTGTCGGCGGGGATCGGCAAGACTACCGTCATCCTGCCCGCGGCTTTCGCATCTGAGGCGGCGCTGGGTCTTGTGACCCTCGGCATGATCTTCTATACCCGCGAGGTGTTCCACGTTCCCCCTTCGCTGGTCGGCTGGATGACCGCCACCTGGCAGGGATGCTATGTGACCGGCTGCCTGACCATGGGTCCGGTAGGCGAAAGGCTGCCTCCCCGCTACTCGATGATCCTGTCCACCGGGGGAATGTGCCTGTCGATCCTCGGCATCCTGATATCTCGCAGCGTGGCTGCCCTGTTCGTCTTCTACGGGCTGTTTGGGCTGTTCCTGTCTCTGTTCTGGCCGCCCCTGATGAGCTGGCTGTCGGCCGACACGGAGGGGCCGCGGCTGGGCCGGATGATGTCCCGCCTGACGCTGGCCGGAAGCACGGGCAACGTGATCAGTCCCTTCGTCGCCGGGGCGCTGAGCGCCCTCTCCCCCCGGTACCCCCTCTATGTGGCCGCGGGCATGTTCGGGGCAAACTGCCTGTTCCTGGCGGGGGCCGCACTGGCCCTGCCGAGGATCCGCCGCGATCCGCACCGGGACGGAGGGAAGAAGGCCGCCGAGGGGAGCGAGGACCGCAGCACTCCCGTGCGCTTTCCCGCCTGGGTGGGGCTGTTCGTCACCTACACCGTGCTGGGGGTGATCATTACGGTGTTCCCCATGTACGCGCGGGATGTGCTCGACTTGAGCAAGGGCACCATCGGGGTCCTGCTCCTGGTGCGCGCGCTCTGCACCACTGGCGCCTTCGTGATCCTCGGCAGGACCACTTTCTGGCATTTCAGACCGGCTCCCTTGAGCGTGGGGCTCGGCCTGCTCGCGGTGCTCGTCCTGGTGCTGACCCGCCTGCGCGCCCCGGTGCCGCTGGCCTTCAGCCTCGGGGCCATCGGACCCCTGATCGCCCTCGGCTTCTCCGGCAGCTTCTTCCACGGCGCCTCCGGTTCCCCTCGCCGGGCGGCCCGGATGGCCCTTCACGAAGCGCTCCTGGCCGGCGGCCTGATCGCCGGGTCGGCAGCGGGTGCTCAGGTCTACGAGCGCTTCTCCATGTCCACGCTCGGGCTCGGCTGCGCGGCGCTCCTCGGCGGGGCTATCCTCGTCCAGATGGTCCTGGTGCGGATGTGCAGGTAGCCGCGTGGCGGATCGGCCGCAACCGGCGGGCCCGAGAGCCCTACGACCGCGGGAAGCAGAGCCGCACCGTATCGGCCACGAGCCTGAGCCAGGCGGTCCGGTCGGCCGGTTCGAGATGGTGCATGTCCCGCAGCACGTGTATTCCGAAGCCCTCCAGCCCGCAGTAGGCGAACACGGCCTGCCGCCAGAAAGCTTCGAGCACGCCCGGATCCTCCTCCGCGGTGGTATCCGTGCAGGCAAAGACCAGGGCCCTTTTCCCCGAGAGCAGGGGGACCTTGCGCTTCCTGAGGAACTCCTCCCCTTCGAACTCGTAGGCCACCCCGGGACGAAAGATCCGATCGACCCAACCCTTCATCAGGGCCGGGGGCAGTCCCCACCAGTCGGGGTGCACCGCGACCAGACCGCCGCAGGCGGCCAGCTCTTCGGCGTGCTCCAGCACGCGGGCATCGAAGCTGACCCCGCGCCGCAACTCCTCCGGCGGGAGCACGGGGTCGAAGCCTTCGGCGTACAGGTCGTGTAGCCGCGGAGCGTGGCCCTGCTCCACCAGGGTCGCCGTGACCCGCTCGGCCACGACATGGTTGAAGCTTCCGGGCAGAGGATGGCACAGGATCACCTGGACGTCCATGCTCAACCCCTTCCCGTGCAGAGCGTGAGGGGCAATCCCTCGGTCGGCGCAAGACGGCTTCTCATTTCCTGCTGCTCCTCATCTTCAAGCTAACGATCCGGCGAGGGATCGTCAAAGAAGCGGAGCGCCTGCCCGGTTCACTCGCAATGCAAAAGTCGCCTGATTATACTTGACAAATGCACTCAGCTATAGTAAGGGTATATAAGACTGAATCGATCCGATATGGGAGCGCGCGGTGCAGTTTCAGAAAGACGTGGAGTACGGCCTGGTTACCTTGACCGCCCTCGGTGAGAGCGAGGGGCTGGTGTCCGCCTCGCAGCTGTCGGGGAGCCTGAGCATTCCCCGGAGTCTCGAGGCCAAGATCCTGCAGCGGCTGCAGAAAGGCGGCCTGATCGAGGCCGTGCGGGGACAGCGGGGCGGGTACAGGCTGCGCAGACCCCTGAAGGCAATCACGGTGCAGGAGGTCATCGAGACCCTGAGGGGCAGCGAGCGCCTGACCCCCTGCCTGCGCGGGGAGGAGTGCGCCCGGATGGATTCCTGTACGATCCGCCGGGGAGTGGTTTCCCTCCAGGGCCTGTTCGACGTGCTGCTGAGCTCTGTGACCCTTGCCCAGCTGGCCGGGCGGTCCGAGGGCCTGGTGGAGGCCAGGGTGAAGGCCGAGGCATGATAGACAGAGAGGACGTGCTCGACGAGCTGCGCAACATTCTGGATCCGGAGCTGCAGCTCAACCTGGTGGATCTGGGGTTGATATACCGGGTGGAGGTGGCGGAAGACGGGATCGACGTCGACTACACATTGACCACCCCCGGGTGCCCGGAGGGACCCATGATCGAGAGGGAGATACGGGAGACCCTGATGGAGATCACGGACCTCGACGACATTCGGGTCAACCTGGTGTGGGAGCCCCGTTGGGGCCCCGAGCGGATGAGCGAGGAGCTGCGCCTGTCCATGGGGTATCCGATCTGACGGCGCCGCGGGCGGCGAGGAGGAACGATGAACCGAATCTTCTCGATATCGAACCTGAGAGCCAACATAGCAGGTAAGCCGATTCTGCAAGGGATCGACCTGGAGATGAAGACCGGAGAGATCCACGCCCTCATGGGCCCCAACGGCTCGGGCAAGAGCACCCTGGCCAACGTGCTCCTGGGGCATCCCTCCTACCAGGTGACTGCGGGGCGGGTGCTTCTGGACGGCCGGGACCTGTTGTCCCTGGACACCGCCGAGCGTGCCCGTGCGGGGGTGTTCCTGGCCTTCCAGTACCCGGTCGAGATCCCCGGCGTCACGGTCGGCAAGTTCCTGAAACGCGCCCTGGAGGCGCGGAGCGGCGAGGTCGGCAGCGGCACGAGCGGCGGCAACGGCACGAGCGGCGGCAACGTCACGAGCGTGACCGCCTACATCAAGTCGCTGCGCGCCAACCTGGATTTCCTCGAGATGGACCATGGGTTCATCAACCGCTACCTGAACGAGGGGTTCTCGGGAGGGGAGAAGAAGCGCATGGAGATTCTCCAGATGCTCATGCTGGAGCCCGCCTTCGCCGTGCTGGACGAGACCGATTCCGGCCTGGACATCGATGCCCTGAAGGTTGTGGCCAGGGGGGTCAACCGGCTGCGCGGCGAGGGCTTCGGAGCCCTGATCATCACCCACTACCAGCGCATCCTGGACCATATCCGTCCGGACTACGTCCACATCATGTACCGAGGGCGGATTGTGACTTCCGGGGGCGCCGAGCTGGTGCAGCTCCTGGAGGCCCGGGGGTACGATTGGATCCGGGAGCAGCACGGAATCGAGGAGGAGGCCCATGGCGAGAGCGTCGCGGTCGGTTGAGATCGGGGAATACCGGCACGGCTTCTCCTATCCCGACATCTCGGTGTTCAGGACCCGGAAGGGCCTGAGCGAAGGGGCGGTCCACGCCATCTCGGAGCACAAGAACGAGCCGGAGTGGATGCGCAAATTCCGCCTCCGGGCCCTCAAGGCCTTCTACAAGAAAACCATGCCCAACTGGGGGGCGGACCTCTCCGCCCTGGACTTCGACAATATCTACTACTACGCCAAGCCCGTCGAAGAGCAGAAGCGCAGTTGGGAAGACGTGCCGGAGTACATCCGCAGGACCTTCGACCGCATCGGCATCCCGGAGGCGGAGAAGAAGTTCCTGGCCGGGGTCGGGGCCCAGTACGAC
>JAFGFV010000471.1 GCA_016930895.1 Spirochaetales bacterium
CCCGGCAGCTCCCGGCAGCCGCTGCCGCCGGCAGCTGCTGCCGCCGGCTCCTTGACGCAGCACCCGTCCACCGCTTAGAATGCCACCAAAATCTGACACCTCCAGGAATCCGAACATGATCAAGAACATCGGGATCATCACTTCCGGCGGGGACGCCGGAGGTCTGAACGCCGTGATCCGCGGCGCCGCCCAGATGGCTCTGGCCCAGGGCATGAGGGCCTTCGTCATCCCCAACGGCTACGCGGGGCTGTACAACCTGATCGACATGGACCGGCTGGTGGAGCTGGACGGCTCCCGTATCGACCGCGTTCACGCTCACCTTGCCGGCTCCGAAGCCGGCCATTCCCGGGTCAAGATCTCCAAGATCCCGGACGAGAACCGCTACCGCCGCATCGTCGATGGGCTCAAGAAGTTCGACATCGGCGGGCTGGTCATCTCCGGCGGGGACGACACCGGCAGCGTGGTGGTCGACCTGACCGAGCACCGGATCCCCTGCGTGCATGCCCCCAAGACCATGGACCTGGACCTGCAGACCTACTCGGTGGGGGCGGACTCGGCCATCAATCGGATCTCGACCTTCGTGGAGGAGCTCAAGACCACCGGGATGAGCCACAACCGCATCCTGATCATGGAGGTGTTCGGGCGCTACGCCGGGCACACGGCCCTGCGGGGCGGGCTGGGCGCGGACGCGGATTGCGTCCTGATCCCCGAGGTGCCGGTGGACTTCGACGTGGTGTACGCCCATCTCAAGAGGCACTACCTCAAGCGGGTGCGGGAGAGCGACGTGCATGCGGGCACCTACACCATCGTCGTGGCCGAAGGCATCAAGGACGCCGGGGGGGAGCACCTCACCGACGACAAGACCGGCAAGGATTCCTTCGGCCACGCCCGGCTGGCCGGCGCCGGCAAGTACGTCCGCCAGCAGATCGACACCCGCCTCAAGGCGGACCCGGAGATCCGGGAGTTCATGAAGTCCATGGGTATGTTCGTTCCCCATCTGTACGAGATCCCGGAGGTCCGGGAGGTCCTGCCAGGACACCTGGTGCGCTGCGGAGACACCTCGGCCTTCGACGTGAACTTCGGCAAAGAGGCCGGGGCGGCGGCCGTGCGCCTGCTCATGGAGGGCATCACGGGCGTCACGGTGTGCAGCGTGATCCGGGGGGAGATCAACTACATGCCTACCAGAGAGGCCATCGTCCAGCGCCACGTGGAGGTCGAGATGCTGGGTCTGTACGAGGAGCTCGGGGTCTGCTTCGGCCGTACCCCCGTGCGCTACGAGCCGCGCTTCCGGGAAGAGAAGCGCAAGAACATCCGGTACCTGTAGAGCATGGCCGAGCGAATCACCCCCCGCAGCGAGAACTACTCCCAGTGGTACGTGGACGTGGTCCTGCAGGCCCGCCTGGCGGACTACGCGCCGGTCAAGGGCTGCATGGTCATCCGCCCCCGAGGCTACGCCCTGTGGGAGAAGATGCGCGACACCCTGGACGGCATGTTCAAGGAGACCGGCCACCAGAACGCCTACTTCCCCCTGCTCATCCCCGAGAGCTTCCTGCGAAAGGAAGCGGAGCACGTCGAAGGGTTTTCCCCGGAGCTGGCGGTGGTCACCCACGGCGGCGGCGAGGAGCTGGAGGAGCCTCTGGTGATCCGTCCCACCTCGGAGACGATCATCTGGAGCATGTACAAGAAGTGGATCCAGTCGTATCGCGACCTCCCGCTGCTGATCAACCAATGGGCCAACGTGGTGCGCTGGGAGAAGCGCACCCGCCTGTTCCTGCGGACCACCGAGTTTCTGTGGCAGGAAGGCCACACCGCCCACGCCACCCGGGAGGAGGCCCAGGAAGAGACCCTGCGGATGCTCATGGTCTACAAGAAGTTCGCCGAGCAGTACATGGCTCTGCCGGTGATCGCCGGCATCAAGAGCGAGAGCGAGAAGTTCGCCGGGGCCGTGGAGACCTACGCCATCGAGGGGCTCATGCAGGACCGCCGGGCCCTGCAGGCCGGAACCTCGCACAACCTGGGACAGAACTTCGCCAAGGCCTTCGACGTGACCTACCAGACCCGCGAAGGGGGGCTCGACTACGTCTGGGCCACCTCCTGGGGGGTCTCCACCCGCCTGGTGGGGGCGCTGATCATGACCCACTCGGATGACCGGGGACTGGTCCTGCCGCCGGCCCTGGCCCCCACCGAGATCGTGATCGTGCCGATCTTCAAGAACGACACCAAGGCCACGGTGCTCGAGTTCGCCCAGCGCCTGGCCGCGCGTCTGCGCGAAACCCGTACCGTGGAGCTGGACGACGACGAGCAGAACTCGCCGGGCTACCGCTTCGCCGAGGCGGAGCTGCGGGGCGTGCCCCTGCGCATCGAGGTCGGCCCCCGCGATGTGGCGCAGGACCAGGTGGTGCTGGTGCGCCGGGACACCGGCGAGAAGCTTCCGGTGCCGAGCGCGGAAGTCCCCGCCCGGGCCGGGGCGCTGCTCGAGGAGATCCAAGCCAACCTCTACCACCGGGCCCTCGAGTTCCGCAAGGCCCACACCCATGCGGCCGAAGACTACGAGAGCTTCAAGGAGATCATCGACGGAGAGGGCGGATTCGTCGAAAGCCCCTGGTGCGGGGGCGCCGCCTGCGAAGCCCGGATCAAGGAGGAGACCAAAGCCACCATCCGGGTGCTTCCTCTGGGACGCGCCAGCCCGGAAGGCAAGTCCTGTCTGCTCTGCGCCGAGAAGGCCCGAGAGCTTGCGGTCTTCGCCAGGGCGTACTGAGCCCGCTTCGGACGGTCTTCCGCTGTCACGACCGGCGGCCGCCGGCTTCCTGCGCGCGGCCCTCCTTCTGTGCCTCGCGGCCAGCGGTCTCTCGGTCTGCGGCCTCGCAGCCTGCGGCCTGAAAGCCCAAGGACGGGCTCAGGATCCGTCACCGACACGCACGCCCGAATCGGCGCCGAGTGCCGCGCCCCCATCCAACCTGCGGTCCGAGGGGTTGTGGTTTCAGCTCCGGGATGGCCGTTTCGAGCAGGTCCCCGGGCCCGGCGGGTTCGTGCCCACCGGGATGCGGCCCTGGACCGTCCAGGAGCGCATCGCGGAGATGGTCGAGCTGTCCGGCCGTCCCTACCTGGCAGTGAACGGGTACGGCGTGGCCGGCGTGAACCCGGGCCCTTCCGGCTACCCGCTGTTCCGTCCCTTCTATGACCCGCTGCTGTTCCGCCATCGGACCTTGACCCGAATGCTCCCCCGCGACGGCTCCCTGCTGTGCCACGTGTACTTCAACAGCCTGCTCAACGAGACCACGACCGACGCCCTGGAGCTCCCGGGCATCAGTCTCCTGGAGCTCTTCCCGGGGGACGGGGTGTACCGCCACCGCACGCCCCCCTTCCAGCGCGGCAACCCCGAGTGGCAGTGCGTGGGGTTCGCCCCGGTCGCGCCGGTCGGGCCGGGGGAGGCGTGGCTCGGCGAGGCGCTGCTCGCCTGGAAACGCAGCGCTCCCCGGGAAACCCGCTTCGCCTACACCCGGGTGGATCTGCAAACGGGCACGGAAACTGCGGCCCGCCAGGAAGAGTACAGGCAGGCTCTGGGCTTCCGGCCCCTGGACCAGGGCGCCGAACCGGCGTTGAGGGCGCTCGCCAGGGCGGCGGCGCAGCGCTCCGAGCGCCCCGGCAGGTCCACCGGGCTTCAGCTCCGCCTGAAGGCGAGCGGCGAGGACCCCGAAGAGCGCTATCAGCTCTTGCCGCCGGACTTCCAGGCCGCCGAGAGGATTTCCCTGCTCACCCTCCCCGTGCAGGAGCGCGCCGGCCGCTTTACCCTCCTGTGCCCGGACGGGACCCTGCTCAGGGCGGCGGCCGGTTCCGAACGGGTCGAAGACGGCCAGCTGCCGGCTCTTCCGGAGGGATTCGTCTACACCGAGCTGCTGCTGTCCGGGGAGTTCCTCCTCGCGGCCTGGGAGCAGCAGGAGTTCACCGGGGTCGGCGCCGCGGGCCTGGTCGTGCGGGACGCGCCGGAGGATTCCGGCCGGTCCCCTTAATTCGGCCCGGGTTTGTGCTACACTGGGAAGCGATGAAACGGATGTGGATTCTGCCGGCGGCGCTGGTCATCCTGACTGCCGCCGCCGCCCCCGGGCTGTCGGCCTTGAGCTCTCTGGGGATCGACGGCGGGCTGACCTTCCTGGTGAACACGGACACCGCCGGAGCCCCCAGCCCACTCATGCCGACCATCGGCGTGAACCTGCCCTTCGGCAGGCCCCTGGACCTGGAGGTCGGGGTCCTGGCCTGGGGAACCTACTACCTGTACGCGGACGGCCGCGCCATTCCCGCGGAGCTCGAGCACCGGGACTTCTGGGTCCTGGGCCTGATCGCCGA
>JAFGFV010000067.1 GCA_016930895.1 Spirochaetales bacterium
GCGTGCCCTGCCGCATCGGCACCAAGCGCATGCTGGAGCGGCTGGAGGCGATCTGCCGCGGCGAGGGGACCCGGGAGGACATCGAGTACCTCGAAGAGATGTCCCTCTCCATCAAGGACTCCGCCCTGTGCGCCCTGGGCCAGACAGCTCCCAACCCGGTTCTCACCACTCTCAGGTACTTCCGGAACGAGTACGAGGCCCACATCGAAGAGAAGCGCTGCCCGGCGGGGGTCTGCAAGGCGCTGATTCGCTACGAGGTCCTCCCCGACAAGTGCGTGGGTTGCGGGGCCTGCCTCCGGGCCTGCCCGGTGGGAGCCATTTCGGGGGAAAAGAAGCAGGTTCACGTCATCGACCAGGAGAAGTGCATCCGGTGCGGCATGTGTCTCGCCAGCTGCCGCTTCGACGCGATTTCCGTGCACTAGATCACGACAGAACAGCGAGGTTTTGACATGAGTGAGAACGTGACATTGACGATAGACGGCAGGGAAGTGTCGGTCAGATCGGGCGTCACCATCTACTGGGCCGCCAAGAAGCTGGGCATCGAGATCCCGCATCTCTGCTATGGGGAGGACTTACCCCCCATGAGCTCCTGCAGGCTCTGCGTGGTAGAGGTGGAGGGCATGCGCACCCTGGCCGCCTCCTGCTCCCATCCCGTGGCACAGGGAATGATCGTCAAGACGGACACGGAGAGAGTGCGCCGCGCCCGCAAGGCCAACCTGGAGCTGCTGCTGTCCGACCACAATGTGGAGTGCATCGTCTGTGAGAAGAGCGGGGACTGTCTTCTGGAGAAATACGCCTACGAGTTCGGCGTTAAGGGACCCTCCTACGGAGGGGAGAGAATCGAGCGCCCCGTGCACGAAGAGAACCCTTTCATCATCCGCGACTACAACAAGTGTATCCTCTGCGGCCGGTGCGTCTATGCCTGCAATGAGATCCAGCACGATCACGCGATCAGCGTGTCCAACCGCGGCTTCAAGGCCCACATCTCCACGGCCTTCGACCGGCCGCTGCAGGACACCACCTGCGAGTTCTGCGGCCGGTGCATCAGCGTCTGCCCGGTCGGGGCCCTGAGCGAAAAGGCCCGCAGCCGAAAGGGCCGAGAGTGGGAGTTCCAGACCACCGCCACCATCTGCCCCTACTGCGGCTGCGGCTGCACCCTGGTCATGCACACCCGAGGCGGGGAAATCGTGAAGGTCACGACCACCCGGGACTCGGTCGGCCGGGGCAACCTGTGCGTCAAGGGCAAGTTCGGCACCTACTTCGTCAACCACAAGGAGCGCCTGACCCGCCCCCTGATCAAGCGGGAGGGCCGTTTCGAGGAAGCCTCCTGGGACGAGGCCCTGGACCTGGTCGCCAAGCGCCTGCGGGAGATCAAGGAGGCCCACGGGCCGGGGGCGATCGCGGGCCTTTCCAGCGCCAAGTGCACCAACGAAGACAACTACGTCTTCCAGAGGTTCATGCGCGCGGTGATCGGCACCAACAACGTGGACCACTGCGCCCGTCTGTGCCACGCCTCCACCGTGGCCGGCCTGGCCAAGGCCTTCGGCTCCGGGGCCATGACCAACTCGATCACGGAGTTCCGCTTCGCCGACTGCTTCTTCGTGACCGGCTCAAACACCACCGAGGCGCACCCGATCATCGCCCTGGAGATCAAGGCGGCGGTCGAGAAGAACGGCGCCAAGCTGATCGTGGCCGATCCCCGGGAGATCGACCTGGTCCGCTTCGCCACCCTGTGGCTCCGGCACCGCTCCGGCACCGACGTGGCCCTGTTCAACGGGATCATGCACGTGATCCTCGCGGAAGGCCTCGAGGACCGGGAGTTCATCGAGAAGCGCACCGAAGACTTCGAGAAGCTCAAGGCGGTCCTGGCCGATTACACCCCCGAGAAGGTCGAGAAGATCACCGGGGTGCCGAGAGAGCAGATCGTGGAGGCAGCCCGCCTGTACGCCGGCGCCGAGCGGGGCTCCATCGTGTACAGCATGGGCATCACGCAGCACACCACCGGCACGGACAACGTTCTCTCCCTCGCCAACCTGGCCATGATCACCGGCAACGTGGGCCGCAAGTCCACGGGCGTGAACCCCTTGCGGGGACAGAACAACGTGCAGGGGGCCTGCGACGTGGGTGCGCTTCCCAATGTCTACCCGGGGTACCAACCGGTGGCCAATCCCCAGGTCCAGGAGAAGTTCGAACAGGCCTGGAACGCCTCTCTGTCGCTCACTCCCGGCCTGACCGTGGTGGAGATGCTCCATGGAGCGGAAGAGGGTAAGGTCCGCGGCATGTACATCATGGGCGAGAACCCCTTCCTGAGCGACCCCAACGTGAACCGCGTCCGCAAAGACCTGGAATCCCTGGAGTTCCTGGTGGTGCAGGACATCTTCCTCTCGGAGACCGCCCAGTTCGCCGACGTGGTGCTGCCCGCCACCAGCTTCGCCGAGAAGGACGGGACCTTCACCAACACCGAGCGCCGGGTTCAGCTCCTGCGCAAGGTCCTCGATCCCCCCGGAGAGGCCCGCTCCGACTGGCAGATCCTGTGCGACGTGGCCGCCCGCCTGGGCTCGCCCATGAGTTACGAAAGCTCGGCGGGAATCATGGACGAGATTGCCGCGCTGATTCCGATCTACGGCGGCATCCATCACGACCGCCTGGAAGGACGGGGGCTGCAGTGGCCCTGCCCGGACCGGGAGCACCCCGGGACCCCCTTCCTGCACCAGGGCATGTTTTCCCGGGGAAAGGGCCTGTTCTCAGCCGTCCAGTACATCCCTCCGGCGGAGGAACCGGACCGGGAGTACCCCTACCTGCTCACCACCGGGAGGATCCTCTACCATTTCCACACCGGGACCATGACGCGCAGGGTGGAGGGCCTGGACGCGATCCGGCCGGACGGCTTTGTCGAGGTCCATCCGGAGGACGCCAAGGTCCTGGGACTCGCCGACGGGGCCCTAGCCGAGCTCACCTCGCGGCGCGGCACGGTCACGGCCAAGACGGTAATCACCCGGCGCTCGCATCCGGGGTCGGTGTTCATGACCTTCCACTACGCCGAGGCCGCGGCCAATCTGCTGACCAACGACGCCCTGGACCCGGTCGCCAAGATCCCGGAGTACAAGGTCTGCGCGGTGAAGATTCGCCCTGCGCCGAAGGGGGCCCAGGATAAGGCGGCCGCGGCCGCCGGCCGCGGGTCCGCGAAGCGGGCCGGCTGAGCCGGCAGCCCGCCGGAAGGCTCGCTCGCCTGACCGCCCTGATCTCTGCGGGGCGGGATCGCTTCTCTATCCGCGCCGACGCCCCTCGTGGGGGTATCCCAGGTCCACCTCCCGCTTGCTGCGGCTGACCCCGTTGGGCACAACGCACAGGAACCCCAGGGGCTCCTCTCCCTCCTGCAGGAGCTGGTGGCGCTCGTTGGGCTCGATCAGGACCGCGTCGTGGGGACGCAAGGGATAGCGCTCGTCCTCCAGGAGCAGGACACCGCGGCCGCGCACCACGAACACCTCGTGCTCGTACGGGTGCACATCCTCGGAGGAAGAGGCCCCCGGCTCCAGCTCGAAGTAGCGCATCTCGAACCCAGGCGCTCCGAACTCCTCGAGGACCAGGTAACGGATCGAGACCCCGGGCCTGTAGCTCCGGTTGACTCCCGTCTCGGGGATTTCGTGAAGATTGATCTTGTACATTGATCGCGACGCTCCTGCGGCCGCGGCCCTCAGGGCGCGGGCTACATCCGGTCGATGATGCGGTTGACCCGCTCCAACACCTTCTGCCTGTCCTCGCCCCGGATCAAGGCATTCTTGAAGGCTTCCTTGGCTGCTTCCTTGAGGTGCACCGGCAGAGTATCCCGGTCCACCGCAACGAGAACGTACACCCGGTACACAGGGTCCGAAGGCTCGACCTCTGCGTCCTCGCACAGGCGTCCGGTGGCCAGCCACTGGGCCTTGATGATCGTTCCCTCGAGCTCCTCCTTGGGAAGGTAACCGAGGGCCCGGTCGGCGCCCAAAGCGGTGTTGATGTCCGGGAGCCGCACCTCCACCTCCTCGGCCGCCTGGGGAATGATGATGTCCAGCCAGTCCTGGACGTACACGGCGTAGCGGTCCAGCGCATCGTCCACGGCCTCGAAGCGCGCGCCCTTCTCGTTGTTCAGGTCCTCGGAGTGCCCCACGAACACGACCGCCCGTTTCGGGACGTCCGCATACCGCAGCCCAGCTTCCCGAATGGCCGCCCGCTCGTTCCCGACCCATTTGGGCGCGTCGCGCTCCGGGTCGGCGCCACGGTCCCACATCACCTGGCCGCTTTCACGGCACTCTGTGGTGGTGACACAGGCTCCCAGCGTCAGGATCAGCAGAACCGACGCCAGTACCGGCAGAATCCAGCTCTTTTTCATTGATTTCCACTCCCTCCGCTTGGCTCCAAGGTGCTGTCCTTCCCGAGTATAGCACACTTGCCGCGCATCTCCAGGCGCATCTGCGGACCTGTTGCCTCCCGGCCGGTTCGCCAGTATCATACGAAGTATTACGCCGGTTCCCGCACGGAGGTGCGCCATGCCTACCCACACCGCCCATCTGGACGAGGTCATCACCTTCAAGGTCGAGTCTTCCCTGGCCCAAGTCATCAGGCGCCTGCCCAACCGCTCCCAGTTCATCCGCGCCGCGGTGCTGGCGGCCTTGGAGCACACCTGTCCCCTGTGCCAGGGCACGGGCATCCTCACCCTGGAGCAGCAGGAGCATTGGAACCAGTTCGCGCGGCATCACTCGATCCGGGAATGCTCGACCTGCGGGCAGCCGTACCTGGTCTGCCAGGAAGGCCAGTCATGAGGACCCCGCGGCGGCTTTCCCCCGCGCAGGTGCTCGCCATCGCCCTGCTCTTGGGGGCCGCGGTACCATCCGCTGCCTTCGCCGGGGGACGGCAGCAGGGGGAGGAGCCGGCGGCCGCAGCGGCCCCGGCATCCTCAGTGGCCCCGGCTGTGTACGTCAGCATCCTGCCGCAGGTCCAGTTCGTGGAGCGGATCGGAGGCGACAGGGTCCGCGTGGAGGTCCTGGTCCAGCCGGGTCAGAGCCCGCACAGCTTCGAGCCGACCCCCCGGCAGATGGCGGGACTGGCGGACGCCCACGTGTACTTCCGCATCGGCGTGGAGTTCGAAAACACCCTGATCCCGCGCGTCGAGAGCACGATGCGGGACTTGGAGGTCGTGGACCTGCGGGAGGGGATTCGCCTGCGGGAAATCGAAGCCGAGGACCACGAGGGCGCAGAGGAGCACGAGGACGGACATGCCCACTCGGGCCTCGACCCTCACACTTGGATGGACCCCCGCAACGTGGTCATCATGGCGGCGACCATCCGGGACACCCTGATCCGTCACGATCCGCAAGGCCGGGAGATCTACGAGCAGGGCTACGATCGCTACTCCGCCGAGCTGGAGGACCTGCACCGACGGATCCGCGCCACGCTGGCGCCGTTCCGCGGAGAGCCCCTGTTCGTGTATCATCCGGCCTTCGGCTACTTCAGCGACGCCTACGGCCTGGAGCAGGTGGCCGTCGAAACAGGGGGCACGGAGCCCAGCGCCCGGCAGCTTGCCCGCCTCATCGAGTCCGCCCGGGCCCAGGGCGTTCGGGTCCTGTTCGTGCAGCCCCAGTTCTCCACGGTGAGCGCGGAGGCGGTAGCGCGGGCGATCGGAGGCGCGGTGGTACCCATCGACGCCCTGGCCCGGGACTACCTGGCCAACCTGGAGCGGGTGGCCGCAGCGGTGGAGGAGGCGCTGCGCGAATGAGCAGGCCTGTCTCGAACCGCGGGGACACGCGGCCGGCCCTGCCGAATCCAGAGCCGGTCATCGTGATGCACAACGTGAGCTTCGCCTACAACGGCGAGCCCGTGGTCTCCAAGGTGTACTTCAAGATCTTTCCC
>JAFGFV010000472.1 GCA_016930895.1 Spirochaetales bacterium
ATCCGCTGGGGCCCGCCGATGTCCACACCCCGGCGCGCCGCCACGGTCGGCAGCTCCGGGTAGTTGAACAGGATGGCCTCCGGGGAGGCCAGGCGGAAGGCGTTCTCGACCCGGGGCGCCTGGGGCGCGACGGTCTCCAGGAAACGATTGAACTCGGAAGTGAAAAGCTCCTCGACTTCCCGGCAGACGCGCCGCAGTCGTTCCAGGGCTGCCGGATCCGGAACCAGGGCCGCCGGCCAGCGGTAGGGCACTCCGAACAGGTCCTGCTCCGTGGGGATGTAGCGCGGGTGGCCGGGGTTGTAGGTCACGTAGCGGAACCCGAGAGAGTGCAGGGCCAGGGTGACCCCGTAGGAGAGCTGGTCCACGATCCAAAGGTCCGGGTGCTCCCGGACCTGGATCCGCTGGAGGCTCTCCCGCAGGAACGCAGGGTCGAAGAGCATGTCCGCCCGGCGGTCCCGGGCCTGGCGCAGGAGGGTCTCCACGGCTCCGGCCCGGGTGGCGGCCAGGAAGGCCTCCAGGCGCTCCTGCTCCTCCCTGGGCTGGCAGGTCCATCCCGCCGCCCCGACGTTGGCGTTCCGGCTGATGGACAGCTCCACGAAGCGCAGGCCCCGCCCGGAGATCTCCGCGGCGAAGGAGGAGCCGCAGGCCACGAGGGTTTCCCAGCCTGCCCCCCGGAAGGCTTGGCCCAGGGCCAGGAGCGGTTGGGCGTGAGAGTAGAACGGAGGGCTGATGATCACGATCTTGGGCACGGGTCCACTATAGCCGAAGGTGCGGCCTGGGTGCCACGAAAAGTCTCGGCGGGACTCCAGCGGGACTCCGGCGCGATTCCAGCTCGATTCCGGCGGAATTCCAGGGCCGCTTTCTTGACAGGCCGGCCCGGGAGACTACTATGATACCCAGTCGGTATTCAAATCATTGCATCACTGTACAAGGGAGGTGACCATGAAAGCTGTTCGAGCAGCCCTGTGTGTCCTGCTCATGCTCCTGGTGGCGGGGGCCGCGTTTGCCGCGGGCGAAAAGGAAGCCCCGGGCGCCGCCGCGGAGGCCAAGACGATCAAGGCGGGGTTCATCTACGTGGGCCCGATCGGGGACTACGGCTTCTCCCACGCCCACGACGTGGGCCGGAGGTACGTGGACGACAAGCTCCCCTGGCTGGAGACGGTCTATGTCGAGTCCGTCCCGGAGGGGGACTGCGCCCGGATCATCGACCGCCTGGTAGTGGAGGAGAAGTGCGACGTGGTCTTCACCACGAGCTTCGGGTTCATGGACGACACCATCGCGGCGGGGGCCAAACACCCGGACAAGATTTTCATGCACTGCTCGGGCTTCAAGCAGGCGGACAACGTCGGCACCTACTTCGCGGACCTGAACCAGATGTACTACCTGAACGGGTTGATGGCCGGGGTGCTGACCAAGTCGAACAAGATCGGCTACGTGGGGGCTTTCCCGATCCCGGAGGTGGTGCGGCACATCGACGCCTACGCCCTGGGGGTCAAGGCGGCCAATCCCAAGGCCACCGTGCAGGTGCGCTGGATCTTCTCCTGGTACGACCCGGCCAAGGCCCGGGAAGCCGCGGAGTCCCTGGTGGCCGAAGGCTGCGACGCCCTGGCCTTCACCGAGGACTCGCCTGCGACCATCGAGGTGGGCCAGGAGCACACGGAGCGGGGCAGGATGGTGTACACCTTCAGCCACTACAGCCCGATGCAGGAGTTCGGGCCCGACTCGGTGGTGAGCGGTCAGCTGGTGGACTGGGGCGTGCAGTACGAGAAGATCCTGATGGACGTGTACAACGGCACCTGGACCAACTACGACCTGTGGTGGCTGGCGGACAAGGACGTTGCCCTGCTGGGCGGGAGCTTCAAGGAGCCCATCAACGCCAAGTTCGTCGATGCCCTGAAGGCGGCCAGGATCGCGACTCCGGACCTGGGCACGCTGAGCGCGTATGACCTGGTCATGAAGCGCTACGAGCAGATGCAGCAGGGCCGGGAGGGCTTCGACCCCTTCGTCGGTCCGATCAAGGACAACAAGGGGAATGTGAAGATCCCCGCGGGGGTGATGGCCACGATTGCCGAGCTCAACGCCATCGACTACTACGTGGACAACATCCTGGGGGACATTCCCCGCTAAAGGGCGGGGAAGCCCCAAGCTGCGAAACTGAGGAGGCCGGTCCCCGGGCCGGCCTCCTGTACAAGACCGCTACAGGACCGCGATGGACCGCATCCGCACCCTCGAGATGGCCGGCATCTGCAAGAGCTTCCAGGCCCTGCGGGCCAATCACGAGATCTCCCTGCGCATCGAGGCGGGGGAGATCCTGGGGCTGCTCGGGGAGAACGGGGCCGGCAAGACGACCCTGATGAACATCCTCTACGGACTGCTGCCGGCCGACCGGGGCGAGATCCGGATCAACGGCCAGGCGGTCGCCCTGGGCTCACCGCGGGACGCTATCGCCCGGGGAATCGGCATGGTGCACCAGCACTTCATGCTGGTGCAGAATCACACGGTGGCCGAGAACATCGCCCTGGGGCTCAAGGGGGTTCCCTTTTTCCGCCCGGCGGGCTACGTGGCTGGAAAGCTGGAGGAGTTCGGGCGCAGGTTCGGGCTCAAGGTGGACCCTCGGGAGCGCATCTGGCAGCTTTCGGCCGGGCAGCAGCAGCGGGTGGAGATCGTGAAGGCCCTCCTGCAGGGGGCCGACCTCCTGATCCTGGACGAGCCCACGTCGGTCCTGACCCCTCCGGAAGCCCAGGAGCTGTTCGCCATTCTCCGGCGCATGGCCGGCGAAGGGCACGCGGTCATCTTTATCAGCCACAAGCTCGAAGAGGTATTGGCGGTCTGCGGGCGGGTGGTGGTGCTGCGCCGCGGGGAGGTCGCCGGCGCGGCGGACACCGCCCGGGTGGACAAGGGTGAGCTTGCCCGGATGATGGTCGGCCGGGAGATCATCTTCCGCCTGGAACGGGAGGAGCTCGCGCGGGGGGCTCGGGTCCTCGAGGTCCGGGACCTTCGGGTCCCCGGGGACCGCGGCCAGGAGGCAGTACGGGGGGTGTCCTTCGACGTGCACCGGCACGAGATCCTCGGAATCGCCGGGGTGTCCGGCAACGGCCAGCGGGAGCTCATCGAGGCCCTGACCGGCCTGCGGCGGTCCTCCGGCGGCTCGGTGCGCATCGGCGGCAGGGAGATCACCAACGCCTCGGCGCGGGTCATCAGCTCGAGCGGGGTCTCGCACGTGCCCGAAGAGCGCCTGCGCTTCGGGGTGGTGCCGAACCTGGTGGTCTTCGAGAACGCGGTGCTCAAGCAGCATCACCGGCGGATCTTCTCCCGGGTCCTGTTCCTGAACGTGCCGAAGATGCGCTCCCACGCCTCCGGGATCATCGAGGGCTTCAACGTCAGCGTGCCCTCCCTGGATACCCCGGTCAAGAACCTCTCCGGCGGGAACATGCAGAAGCTGATCCTGGGTCGGGAGATCACCGGCGAGCCGGAGCTCCTGGTGGCGGCCCACCCGACCTACGGCCTGGACGTCGGGGCCACCGAGTACATCCGCCGGCAGCTCCTGGAGCGGCGCCGCCAGGGCATGGCCATCCTGCTCGTGTCCGAAGACCTGGAGGAGATCCTGGAGCTCTCCGACCGCATCGCCGTGATCTACGAGGGGCAGTTCATGGGGACCCTGGCCCCGAAGCAGGCCCGCATGGAAGAGATCGGGCTCATGATGGCCGGTTCGCGGCGCCTGCCCGTGGAGGCGGGGTCGTGAGGTGGGCCCTGCGGGTGAGCCGCCGGGAATCCGCCACGGCCGGGCTCAGGGCCCTGGTGCTGGCCTGCTCCCTGGTCGCGGGGCTCCTGGCCGTGGGGCTGCTGTTCCTGGCGAGGGGGGTCAACCCCTTCTACGCCCTGTGGAAGATCTTCGGGGGCAGCTTCCTCAACCTGTACGGGCTCACGGAGACCATCACCAAGGCCATCCCTCTGATCCTGATCGGCGCGGGGCTGACCCTGGCCTTCCGGGCCAAGTTCTGGAACATCGGCGCCGAGAGCCAGCTCCTGATGGGGGCGATCTGCGCCACCTGGGTGGGACTCAACCTGTCCGACCGCCTGCCGGCCCCCGCGGTGCTGCCCCTGATGTTCGCGGCGGGCTTTGTCGGGGGGGCGCTGTGGGGAGTGATCCCGGCGGTGCTCAAGGTGCGCTTCGGGGTCAACGAGGTCATCTCCACCTTGATGCTCAACTACGTGGCCGCGGAGTTTCTGACCCTCCTGATCACCGGCCCCTGGAAGGGGGCCACCCAGCAGGGTTTCCCCTATACCGACGACCTGCCCGCGGCGGCGACCCTGCCCCTGCTCGGCGCCTCGCGGATCCACTATCCGACCCTGGCCATCGCCCTCCTGGCGGCAGGGCTGCTCTTCCTGCTGGTCTACTCCACGCGTTTCGGCTACGAGCTGCGGGTGGTCGGCGAGAACCCGGAAGCGGCCCGCTACGCCGGCATCGATTTCCTGCGCACCACCGTGCTCCTGATGGTGGTGAGCGGCGGCTTGGCGGGCCTGGCCGGGGTGGGGGAGGTCGCCGGGATCCACCACCACCTCTCCTATCCGGCGGCGATCTCGGCGGGCTACGGCTTCACCGCCATCATCGTGGCCTGGCTGGCCAAGCTGAACCCCCTGGCCTCGATCCTGTCCGCGTTCTTCTTCGCGGGCATTCTGGTCGGGGGGGACGCGATCCAGATATCCCTGGGCCTGCCGGCGGCCACGGTCAACGTGTTCAACGGTGTGCTGCTCTTCTTCCTGATCATGGGGGATTACTTCCTGGGCAACCGTCTGCGGCTGGTCCGAGCGGGGGAGGAGTGAACGTGGACGCCGTCGTGTTCTCCGTGATCAACCGGACCCTGATCGCCGGGACTCCGCTCCTGCTGGGGACCCTGGGGGAGATCGTGGCCGAGCGCTCGGGAGTGCTGAACCTGGGCGTGGAAGGGATGATGGCCGTGGGGGCGGTGAGCGCGTTCGCGGTGACCCTGGCCACCGGCAGCCCGTGGATGGGGCTCCTGGTCGCGGCGGTGGCGGGCATGGCCGCTTCGGCCCTGCACGCCTTCGTGTCCGTGACCCTGCGGGGCAGCCAGGTGGTGTCGGGGCTGGCCCTGACCATGCTGGGGCTGGGGGCCGCCGGGTTGTTCGGCAAGCCTTTCATCGGCCGTCCCCTGCCTCAGAAGATGCTCCCCGTCCACATCCCGCTCCTCGGCGACATCCCCGTGGTGGGGCGGCTGCTGTTCCACCAGGACCCCGTCTTCTACATCGCCGTGGTCGTGGGCGTCGGGCTGTGGTTCCTGCTCGCCAGGACCCGCTGGGGCATCGAGGTCCGCTCGGTGGGGGAGAACCCCGCGGCCGCCGCCGTGCAGGGGATCAGCGTTCAGCGGGTCCGCTACCTGGGGGTGCTCATCGGCGGGGCCCTGGCGGGGATGGCCGGGGCACACCTGTCCCTGGTCTACACCAAGAGTTGGACCGAAGGGCTGACCGGCGGGCGCGGGTGGATCGTGATCGCCCTGACCATCTTTGCCCTGTGGAACCCTCCCCGGGCCTTCCTGGGGGCCTTCCTGTTCGGCTGCATCTTCGTGCTGCAGTACCTGCTGCAGCCCCTGGGGATCCCCCCGAACCTGCTGGGCATGATGCCGTACCTGGCCACTCTGGCGGTGCTCCTGCTCGGCAGTCTGCACCGGGAGGGGCGGCGCTCCCGGGCGCCGGCCAGCCTCGGAGAACCCTTCACACCGGGTGAGCGCTGAGACCCGGATCATTCCCGCGCCCCGCGTTACTTGCGCAGGTACGACAGGGGTTCGGGTAGGGGCAAGTTGTTTCCGAAGGCGTCCTCGCCGTAGCCGTTCTCGGCGAGCAGGCGGATGTCCTCGAGCACCCGCCGGTCCCCCGCGAAGCTCACCAGGGTATCCACCTCCACGTCGATCTTGCCGAGGGCGAGCAGCTGGTTCAGGGCCCGGGCCACGAACTCCGTTGGGCTCTCGCCCTCGAGGCGGCTCAGGTCCTCGAGCGGCAGGACTCTCTCGTAGAGGACCAGCTTGTTCTCCTGAAACAGGGTCTGAACGACCCTCCTGACCCTGGCCTTGAGCCCGTCGGTGTCGGCCCTGGCGGCCTCGGAGTCCGCCGCCATCAGGCGCCGCACCTCCTCGGCGATGCGGCGGCGTTTTCGGGCGTTGAGTTTCTCGTTGGCCCGGAACAGGTCCAGGGTGACGCCGGCGTTGTAGGTTTCGTCCTCCAGGGCCATCTCGACCGGGCTTCCGTAGTGGTTGACGATCTTGGCGATCAGCGTGGAGGGGCGGACGTGGAAGCCCCTGTAGCGGGGCACGGGTACCGAGACGCGGCCCTGGATCGCGTAGCGGCGCAGCATCTGGTGGCAGAGGTTGCGGGTGCGCAGGATATAGCGTCCGGAGAAGGCGAGCGAGTAGCCCATCAGCGCCTCCAGGAGCGCGCCGGGCTCGACCAGCTCCTCGTGAGATTCGGCCTCCTGCTTGCCGCTGCCGCGTTCGGAGAAGCCCGAGAGGTGGCGCTCGCAGTAGTGCGCGAAATCCGTGGCCGTCTGCAGCAGGTGATAGATCACGCTGATGTGCCCCCGCAGGACCGGCAGATGCTCGTCCAGGGACTCCACGTTGGAGTCGGAGATGTGGGTGTCGTAGAGGGACTGGAGGTTGTGGAACTCCTGCTCCAGGTCCCGGAGCCGGGCCTCGTTGATCGGGTCCGGGATCCAGTCGGCGCACCGGTCGACCTCCGCGTCGGCGATGTCGTGCAGGAACCTGCTGTCCTCGGCCAGGTTGAGAAAGGCCGTGGCCAGGTACACCACCGTCTCCTCGGGCGAGGCGACCTTTTCCCGCGGCCGGTCGAAGGGCAGGTGCCCGGTGGGCAGGTATTCGGCGAAGCGCTCGGCCATGGGTGCCGATTCCGGGACAGACAGGCCGAGCTCCCGGGCCTCGTCCAGCAAAGCGTGCACCGTGGTTTTCAGCACGCGGCAGGTGTACCGCAGGGCGTTCTCCGTGGCCTCCCGGAAGTCCGCCTGGATCGGCAGCAGCTTGTAGGTAGGCAGGAACTGCAGGATGTGCTGAAGGATGTAGCTGACGTTCGAGAACAGCTTGACCGGGGCGACCTTCCTGCGCAGGGGGTACCAGCGGCGATTCTGCTTGGCTCCGTATGCGTCGAGGAGCTCTTCGGTCCGGGTGGCCTCGAGGTGCACGGTGCCCAGCAAGGGCCGGGTAAAGCACAGCTCCCCCGTTCCGGCGACATCCATGTACGCGGCCAGGGCGATGAGCTCATCGCAGCGCACGTCGACCAGAGCACGGAACTCCTCTTCCTGAATGATGCGTTCCACCTGGGCCTGTCCCGAGTCCTTTCACTAGACAGTAGTCCCCCTGGTGCGGTTATTCAAGCTCGCGGCGGCCATCCATACCTCGCCAAAAAAGGTATCCTCCGCTATAATGCACCGTGGCCGAAACTCAAGAGCCTGGAGTGCATAGGTGAAACGGAAACGTTGGCTGTTGTTGGGGGGGCTCCTCCTGGCGGCGCTATTGGTGTTCGCGCTGCTGCCGGTGGCCAGCCGGAGGTACAGCATCGAGTTCGACGACGAACGCATACGGGCGAAGCAGGCCTTCCTCAGCGAGCTGGCCCGAATACCCCGCGAGGAGGATCGGCCGAACATCCTGCTGATCCTGGCCGATGATCTCGGCAAGACGGACCTTTCCCTGTACGGCGGGCGGCTGGTGCAGACGGAGCGCATAGACGCGCTGGCACAGCAGGGCGTGCGCTTCACGGACGCCTACTGCACCTCGGCGCTGTGCTCACCCTCCCGGGCGGCGATGCTCACCGGCCGCTACCAGCAGCGCTTCGGCTACGAGCTGCAGCCCGCCACCCGGTATCCCCGCAACCGCCTGGAGTACCTGATCTACAAGTACCTGCTGCCGCTCGGGTACTGGAAGGTGGCGGAGCTGGCCGTGCCCCGGGCCGAAGACATGGCCCGGCAGGGCCTGCCCCCCTCGGAGATCACCCTGTCCGAGCTCCTGGTGGCCGCCGGCTACCGGACCGCCCTGATCGGCAAGTGGCATCTCGGCCACAACGAGCCCTTCCTGCCCAACGAGCGGGGGTTCGAGCACCACTACGGGTTCTACGAAGCCTTCACCCTGTACGACGACGTCGATGATCCTGACATCGTGAATGCCCCCCTGGATGAGTTTTCGGACCGGTACCAGAGGTCCCAGGGCCGCAGCGGCACCAGTGCGATTCGGGTGAACGACGTGATCGTGGAGGAGGAAGGCTACCTGACCGACCGGATCGCCGAGGAGGCCATCGGCTTCCTGGAGCGCAGCGCCGCGGGCGCCTCTGCAGACGGGGCCGCTGAACCCTTCTTCCTCTACGTGTCCTTCAGCGCTCCGCACGTGCCGTTCCAGGCCAAGCTCGAGGACTACGAGCGCTTCTCACACGTGAAGGACCACACCAAGCGGGTCTACGGGGCCATGATCTACTCGCTCGACCAGGCGGTGGGCAGGATCCTCGATCGACTGGCGGAGCTGGGGCTGGAGGAGGAGACCCTGGTCGTCTTCGGCAGCGACAACGGCGGGGCTTTTCACACCGGGGCCACGGACAACGCCCCGCTCAAGGGCGGCAAGTTTACCCAGTTCGAGGGCGGAGTCAACGTGCCGATGCTCATGCGCTGGCCCGGCGTGATCCCCGCCGGCCGCGTTTACCAAGGGACAGTGAGCCTCCTGGACGTCTTTGCCACCGCGGCGGGGGCTGCCCGCTGCCCCCTGCCCGCGGACCGGGTGATCGACGGCAGGGACCTGCGCCCGCATCTGAGCCAGGGGTCCCCCGAAGGGCCTCGTGAGCAGCCCCAGGAAGGGGCCCAGGAGGAGCCGCACCCGACCGTCTTGTGGCGGGCCCTGTACAGCAAGGCGGTGCGGGCGGGAAACTGGAAGATGCTCCTGAACGCGCAGACCGGGGCAGCGGTGCTCTACGACCTGGAGAGCGACCCCGGGGAGCACCGCAACCTGGCCGCGCAGCACCCGGAGAAGGTGCGAGAGCTGAAGGAGATCCTGGAGGCCTGGGAGGAGGGACTGGTTCCTCCCCTGTGGCCGCGGGTCATGGACTTCGAGGTCACCATCGACGGAGAGGTGTTTCGCTTCGCGATCTGAGCTCCAAGGGGGAACAGGGCAGCCCGGGACTCAGCGGCGTCGAACCCGACGGTCAGGGCAGGTCGGGCAGGCCGGGGAACGGAGGGAGCAGCCCGTAGCGGAGCTTGAGCCTCAGCACCCGCCGCACCCCGCGGTCGATATCCCTTTCGCGGAGCAGGCCCTCGCGCAGCAGGGCCAGGACCTCGGCCTTCAGCTCCTCCAGCTCGTAGGTGCTGTGGACCAGGATCAGGTCCACGCCGCCGCGTAGCTGCAGCAGCAGGCTCTCCCGGACCGAGAAGTTGCGGGACAGCGCCCCCATGGCCATCCCGTCGGAAATCACCACCCCCCGGAAGCGGAACTCCCTCCGCAGAAGGTCCCGCAGGAAGACTTGCGAGAGGGTCACCGGATAGTCGGGGTCGATGGCGGGAAACAGGACGTGCGCGGTCATGACCGCCTCCGCCCCGGCGGCGATGGCCTCGCGGAACGGCAGGAAGTCCCGCTCCATCAGCAGGCTCTTGGGCATCTCCACCACCGGAAGCCTTCCGTGGGAATCCACGGTGGAGCTTCCGTGACCGGGGAAGTGCTTGATCACGGGGATGACCCCCCCGAGCCGGGCGCCCTCGAGGTACGCCTCCGCGAGGGCGGCGACTGCCTGCGGGTCCTCCCCGAAGGAGCGGTCGCCGATGATGGTACAGTCCGCGGCGCCGTACAGGTCGAGCACGGGGGCGAAGTTCATGGTGCAGCCGAGGGCGCGCAGCTCCCGGGCGGTCAGATAGGCGGCGGAGAGGACGTAGCCCGGGTCGGCGTACCGCCCCCAGTGGTGGGCGGCGGCGAAGCGGGTCATGTCCGGGAAGCGGAAGGCCGCTACCCGCCCGCCTTCCTGGTCAGCGGCGATCAGGAGCCCCAGCGGCGGGGTCCGCTGCACGGCCAGGCGCTGGAGGCCTCCGGTCAGCCGGACCACCTGCTCCCGGTCCTCGATGTTCCAGGGGTAGAGGATCACTCCCGCGGGAGACCCCCGGAGGATCAGCTCCCGCGTGGCCTCCGTGAGCTCGGTGCCGCGAATCCAGAGGATGAAGCGCTCGCCGATCTTCCGCTCCAGGCTCATGGCCCGGAGGGTCCGGCCGACAGCGGCGATCTCCCGGGCGTACGTCCCAGAGTCCACGGGCACCGGCCCGCTCTGGCGCAGAACCGCCAGGCCGGGACCGAATGAGCCCACGCACCCCGACAGCCACGCCGCCAGGAGCAGCAGGGCCCCGACGCGGAACGCCGCTGGATGCAGGGTCGGCCGGTGGGGCACGGAAGGACCGCTGTGGGGCGGGTATTTCGTCACGACCTTCCCAGCATAGACGCCCGCAGGCGAGGGCGTCAACGCAGCCGGGGTACCGGCTTGGGGTTGCAGGGGCGTGCGCTTTGGGGGATAATGCTCCCCGAGCGGAGACTCCGGGAGAACTCCGGCGGCTTGCCGGTCGGCGTTCCGCCTTCTCGACAGACCCAGGGAGGTTAAGCGGATGAAGAAGGTACTGTTTGCCCTCGCGTTGGCCGCGGCCCTGCTGGCGGCTTCTTGTGCCACCGCTCCCGAGCCGGAAGAGCCGGTGGAGAAGCCGGTGGAAAAGCCCGTGGAGAAGCCTGCTCCCCCTGACACCAAGGGCGTTGCGCTTCCCGAGCAGGAGTATTCCCAGGCCAAGGAGCTCAAGAGCAAGGTCGATCGCTACGGCCTCGGGAGCTACGCGCCGGAAGAGTACGCGCAGGCGGAAGCCAAGCTGGCCGAGGCGGAACAGGCGTACCAGAAGGACAACGCGGCCGCCAAGAAGGCCCTCGACGAAGCGATCCAGGGATACAACAGCGTGATTGCCAAGGGCTTTCCTCTGCTCGTGGACGAGAGGCGCGCGCAGGCCGATGCCGCCATGGCCCAAGCGGATTCGATCAAGGCCGCGCGGGCGGCGCCGGACGCCTACGCCAGGGCCAAGGCCAAGTACGACGAAGGGGAGACGGCCCGCCGCGGCGGCGATTACGAAAAGGCCGCTGTAGCCTACGAGCGATCCGTGCCCCTGTTCCAGGATGCGTACGCCCAGGCCCAGGCCAAGAAGGATCGGGCCGAGCAGTCCATGCGTTCGACCCAGGAGAGCCTGGAGGACGCGGAGGAGCGCGCCAAGACCGGCGACGCCGAGCTCCAGGGCGCCCAATAAAGGAAAGGGGAGAGGTGTAACATGAAACGAGGCATCATCTTCATCGTGGTTCTGGCCTTCGTCGTCTTCTCCGCTCTCAGCGCCGGCGCCCAGTCCCTGCTGGACAACCCCGACTACAAGAAGGCCCAGGAGCTGCAGCGGCAGTCGGAGCGGGCTTACGCGGAAGGGGACTACGACAAGGCCTTCGAGTACGCCGAAGAGGCCAAGCTGTACATCCAGCGTTCCAACGAGTATGTGACGCGGCGGGTGCTGACGTACCGGGCCAACAGCTGGCTCAAGCGGGCCATGTCGCGGGTCAACTACTTCAAGTCCGTGGGGGTCGATCCCCAGTATGCGGGGGTGTTCGCCCGGGCTCAGGCCGACCTGGCTCTCGCGCAGGAGAGCTTCGACGCCGGAGCCTACGAGGAGAGCATGACCTATTCCCAGAAGGTCCTGAGCGACCTCGAGGGGGTCTCCGCCGCCGCCCGCAAATAGCCGGGAACGGCCGCATCAGCAAGCGGACCCTGTTTCCGCTCCCGCCGGCTCGTGATCGCATCATCCGCCGGGGCCCGGAGACAGGGCCCGCCTTTTTTTTGTCGGCCGGCGTTAGTCCAGCGAGACGATCTTGTCCGGCGAGATCTCGCGCACGAAGATGTCGGTGTAGCGTTCCGAGGAGCTGACCGAATGCCCGTGAGGGAAGTACGTGTCGGCGAAGAAGAACATCAGGTCGCTCATGTCGGCGTAGGACTCGACCACGGCGTAGCGGTAGTAGCAGTCGTACTTCTCCAGGATCTCCTTCCTCCGCGGGTCCTCCTCGAGGGTCGCGTCCGTGGCCTTGCGCAGCCAGTTGCGCAGGCCTCCGTACCAGGCCTTGGACACGAAGAAGAGATTCAGGCTCTTGTGCTCGTCCATGTAGTACAGCTCGAAGATGCCGGCGACCGACGGGACCTTGCGGATGATCTCGTAGCGGTCCGCCTTGGCGAGCGGGGACCAGAACAGGGTGTAGTAGACGTTCTCCTGGTCGACCTCTTTGTTGATCCTGCCTTGCATAGGCCCCCCATTGTATGCGGATTGATCCGGGGGGGCAAGCGGGATCCGGGCGGGAGCCCGGATTACCGATCTGTAAGGGTGTACCCGCCAACCACGGATCCGTAAGCCCCGGGGCTCCGCCGGCCGGGCGGCGGACGGAGCCGAGCTGTGCAACTCCATGGGTCAGAGCAAAATAGAAGATCCCTGCAGATGAAGGATTTGGCACGCCGCTTGTATATAGAATGGTGAAGGGCCGGATGCCGAAGGCATCCACTATTCAAAAGGTTTCATCCTACTTTCCTACCAGGCAGCTCCTCCGTCGTTGACGG
>JAFGFV010000068.1 GCA_016930895.1 Spirochaetales bacterium
ATCGAGGTCGACCTGACCGCGGCCGCCCGGGCAGGGGTGAATCCCCGGGAGGTGCACCAGCAGCTGCTCTGGTCACTCGCCGCTCCCGTGGCGGACAAGTGGACCACGGGGCTGGAGGAGCGGGACATCCGGATAGGCGCCTCGAGCGTACAGGCCCGAGGCCAGGGCAGCGTCCCCGGGACCTCCGGGGGTGCTGCTGGGGGCGGGAAGGGGGGAAGCGCTCTGGAAGATGTGCTGGCCACGAGCCTGGTCTCCCGGGGGACGGCGGTCCCGCTCCGGGCCCTCGTGCGCCTGTACCAGCAGCCGGAGAGCGGTCGCATCTACCGGACGAACCGCCAGCGCAGCCTGAGCTTCGAAGTTGCTTTCCGTGAGGACCAGCACAGGCGCTCGGGAACGGGCAGCGGGGAGCGGCACAGCCGGCCGCGTGCCGCGAGCGTGCCCACCCAGCTGCAGGACGTGATCCAGGAGTATCGCTTTCCTCCGGAATACCATGCCGCGCTCCGGCTCGCAGACCCCCGGCAGGTCGAGCTGAACCGCAGTCTCGCGGCCGCTCTCCTGCTGGCGGTCCTTCTGATCCTGTGTCTCCTGCTGTTTCAGTTCGAGTCGTTCGTCCCGGCCGGGATCGTCATGCTCCAGGTCCCCCTGTCGTTCGTCCTCCCGGTGTTCGTGCTCCGGCTCGCAGCTCTCCCCCTCTCAGTGCCGGCCATGGTCGGCCTGCTGCTGACTGCAGGAATCACCGTCAACAACGCCATCCTCGTGCTCGACGCGGCCTGGGCGGGGAGCCGCCAGTCGGCGGCCCCGCGGAGCGCGCTGACGGTCACCGGGCTCTACCATGCCCTGACGTGCCGGCTACGGGCCATGCTGCTGGCATCCCTGACCACGGTTCTGGGGGTGGTGCCTCTGCTGTTCGCCGGCCATGCGGGACGGGGCGTGCTGGCTCCCCTGTCGGTGACCATCGCCGCCGGAGTCGCAGGCTCCCTGGGAGCGTTGATCCTGAGCCTGGCTGTGGTCGGGCGCAGCGGCCGGCGCGCTCAGGAGCCCAGCAGCGCGCCCAGGCGTTCCCGCAGACGGCCGGAGGCTTCCAGTCGGCGCCGTTCCAGATAGACGCGGACGGCCGGGTCGTCCGCAGCCTGCTGAAGGACGAAGGTCGCCTGGAGCCCGTAGATCGTGTCCGGAAGGGCAAGCAGCTCCAGGAGAGGCTCGAGCAGGGCGGGCTGGCGCCGAGCCACGGCCTCCGCCGCGGCGGCCCGGATCTCCGGCTCGAGGAGCAGGCGCCGTCCCTGCTCGGGGGTCAGGCCCAGCAGGCGGCCCAGCTCTGCCCGCGTCTCGGCGGCCTGCTCGGCGCCGGGACCGAGGAGAATGGTTTTCTCGAGCACGGGTTGTACGAGGGCGAGGGAGTACCCTCCAGGGGCGCTCCGCATGCCCCGCCACAGGTGGTAGTAGTAGGATTGCAGGTCCTTGAACAGCTCCTCGAGCTCGACGTACTCGGCCATGGCCGCCGGCCAATCGTCGGCCCCGGCGCCTGCCTGGAGCAGCTCCAGGGCCGCGGCGGACTTCAGCAGGTCGAGAAAGCCGTGGGGCGGATTCTCGCCGACCTCAGCCAGGGCAGCTGAGGTGCCTTGCCAGTCTCCTTCTACATAGCGGTCGACCGCAGCCAGGAGCGACCGGGTCTCCGGGCGGGTGTTTCCGGAGCCCTCGTCGAGCTCGCGGGAGAGCTCGGCCAGGTTCCTCCGCAGGGCTTCCCTGTCGAGGGAGGCGCGGGCCTGGCCGTATTCGAGCTCCATGAATGCCGAAAGGATGGCCTCGTCGATCCGGCCGAGCCGCTCGAACAGGGCCGACTCTTCCAGTCCCTGCCCGGTCACGAAACCGAAGCGGCGCTGGCGCTCGCGGTAGAGGCGGAGGGCCTGTTCCAGCTCCCCAGCCGCAACGAGGGCCCGGATGTAGGCGGAGCAGTCCTCCAGGTTCAGCGGCCGGCGCGCCGGCGGCGCTTCGATCCCGGTGCGAAAATCCGCCAGCGCGGCCTCCCGGGCGCCTGAAGCCAGGTGGGCCTTGGCTCGGGTGAAGACCACACCCAGGGGATCTTCACCCTGCAGGCGAAGGGCCCGATCGGCGTACGCGACGCTGTCCCGGTAGCGCTCCGTGCGCAAGGCGAGCTCCGCCAGATTGCCATAGAGGAGGTAGCTGAGGTGCGGGTCGCGGCTCCGATGAGCGAGGGCCCGGCCTCGTTCGAGGTAGGGCGCGGCGTGGGTTGTGTCGCTCCGGGCCAGGTAGAGGGCCCCGATGTTCACCTTCAGCAGAAGTCGGTCCGGGTGCTGCTGGTCCAGGGCGAGGAGGGCTGCGAGGAGATCGTCTCCCCCCAGCTGTGCAGTCGCCCGGGTGAACTCTTCGCGGAAAGCGGCGTCCCGGGATGAGCAGGCGCCCAGGAGGAGGAGCAGGGCCACGAGGGCCAGAAGGGGGAGGAAGGCCAGGCGGCCCGGAAGGGCAAAACCGCCGCCAAGGTCGGGCGCGAGACTGCGCC
>JAFGFV010000473.1 GCA_016930895.1 Spirochaetales bacterium
AAACGGTGAGGGGCGGGGCGGAGGCACGGGCGGAGGAGGACCGGGACGGCACATTCCTCCTGTACTCGGAGAATGCGGATCCGCCCAGTCCGGAACCGGCCAACGCTGCCAGCCTGCGCCTGTTGTTCATGTCGCGCCCGTTGACGACCGCGGTACCGGGCGGGGCGTGAGATCACAGAGATGGCGAGGAAGCGAATCGTCAGCGTAGTGGGGGCCCGCCCTCAGTTCATCAAGGCTGCCGTGGTCAGCCGTCTGATCCGCGACGGTTACCAAGGGGCTCTCGAGGAAGTGCTCGTGCACACAGGGCAGCACTACGATGCAAACATGTCGGAGATCTTTTTCGCCCAGATGAGAATTCCGCGGCCGGACGTGAACCTGGGAATAGGTTCTGCGAGCCACGGGCGCCAGACCGGAGAGATGCTCGCCGGCATCGAGGATGTGTTGCTGCGGGAGCGCCCAGACTGGGTGCTGGTGTATGGAGACACCAATACGACCCTGGCCGGGGCGCTCGCCGCCGCCAAGCTGAACATCCCGGTGGCTCACGTCGAAGCGGGGCTTCGCAGCTTCGAGCGCTCGATGCCCGAAGAGAAGAACCGGGTCGTGGCGGACCACCTGTCCAGTCTGCTGTTTTGTCCGACGCCCGTGGCGGCTGCAAACTTACGGAACGAGGGAATCACGAACGGCGTCCGCATCGTCGGGGACGTGATGTACGACGCCTCGCTCTTCTACCGCGGGCTGCTGGAGAGCGGCGAGGCGCGGGCGGAGCTGGGCTTCGAGCCGCCCGCGGACTTCTATCTGCTGACCCTGCACCGGGCCGAGAACACGGACGACCCGCGGCGCCTGCGGGGAATCGTCGAGGCCCTGAGCGGCCTGAACACCCTGCCGGGGGTGTTTCCAATCCATCCCCGAACACGCAAGGCCCTGGCGCAACAGGACCTGCGCTTTGCCGACCACGTGCGACTCGTCGAGCCCGTGGGGTTCTTCGAGATGCTCGAGCTGGAGAGGCGGTGCCGCTTCGTGGTCACCGATTCGGGGGGCGTGCAGAAGGAAGCCTACTTCTTCGGCAAGCCCTGCATCACCCTGCGGGATCAGACCGAGTGGACCGAGACGGTCGCGACCGGCTGGAACGTGCTCACCGGGGCGGATACGGAACGAATTCGCGCGGCCTTCGCCGCGGTTCGGCGCCCGAGCGCCCGTCCGGACCTGTACGGGGACGGGAACGCGGGAAGCAAGATCCTGGAAGCGCTGTTGGAGGCACCATGCAGTTCATCGACCTGAAGCAGCAGTACGAGCTCTACAAGCCCGAGATTCTGGCCGAGCTGAACGCCGTGCTCGACTCCGGGCGGTACATCCTCGGTCCGGCCGTCACGGAGCTGGAAAACGAGCTGGCCTCCTACACCGGGGTCGCGCATGCGATCGCCTGCAGCTCGGGCACGGACGGGATCATGCTGGCCCTGATGGCCCTGGAGCTCAAGCCGGGGGACGAGGTCATCGTGCCGGACTTCACCTTCTTCGCCACCGCCGAGATCGTGTCGCTTCTGGGGGGCCGGCCCGTCTTCGCGGACATCCGGCCGGACACGTTCAACATCGATCCGGCTCGGGTGGAGAAGGCGATCGGGCCCAGGACGCGCGGGATCATGGCGGTGTCCCTGTACGGGCAGTGCGCGGACTTCGAGACGCTGGGGGAGATCGCCCGACGGCGGGGGCTGTTCCTGATCGAGGATGCCGCCCAGTCCTTCGGCGCCACCCAGAACGGGCGCAGGTCCTGCAGTCTGACCGAGGTGGCGACCACCTCGTTCTATCCGGCCAAGCCCCTGGGCGCCTACGGGGACGGCGGCGCCGTGTTCACGACCAGCGACGCGCTGGCCGAACGCATCCGCAACCTGCTCAATCACGGGCAGGTGGCCTCCTACCGGCACCGGTACGTCGGCATCAACGGGCGACTGGACTCCCTGCAGGCGGCGGTGCTCAAGGTCAAGCTCAGGCACTTCGACCAGGAGCTGGCGCGCCGGCAGCAGGCCGCCGGCTGGTACGACGAGGAGCTGGACGGAGTGGTGACGACCCCGACGATCCTGCCGGGGAACACCTGCAGCTGGGCCCAGTACACGGTCCGGCATCCCGAACGGGAGCGCGTTCAGGAGCACCTCAAGGGCAAGGGGATTCCCACGGCCGTGCACTACCCGTTGCCGGTGCATCAGCAGGAGGTCTATGCTGCCGCGGGCCATGCGGACGGGGAGCTCGCGAACGCGACCGCGGCCAGCCGGGAGGTGTTCTCGCTGCCCATGCACCCCTTCCTGACCCGCGAGGAGGTGCGGTCGGTGGCGGCGGCGATCCAGGAGGCGGTAGAATGAAGGAGCTGAACCTGGCCGTGATCGGGGTCGGACGCATGGGCTCGAACCACGTGCGGGTCCTGTCCGAGATCGAGGGGGTACGGCTGGCGGCAGTGTGCGACGCCGAACTGGAGGCTGCGCGTCGGGTAGCCCGCCGCCATTTCGTGGCCGGGGCCTACGGGAGCGTGGAGGAGCTGCTGGCGTCGGAAGCCCTCGATGCGGTGATCGTGGCCACCCCGACAGTCGAGCACCGACGGGTGGCGGAGCTTTGCGCCCGCAAGAACGTGCACGTGCTCCTCGAGAAGCCGATGGCCTCCAGCACCGAAGAGTGCCAGGAGATCCTCGACCTGGCCCGGGAGCAGGGCGTCCACGTGTTCACCGGGCACATCGAGCGCTTCAATCCCGTGATCCTGCAGCTCAAGCAGTTTCTGGACGAAGGCTACCTGGGCGAGCTGTACTACATCGAGACCGTGCGCTCCGGCCCTTTCCCCAAGCGCCTGTACGGGAGCAAGGACGGGGTGGTGATCGATCTGGCGGTGCACGATCTGGATCTCGTGCACTTCCTGTTCGGGAGGATCGAGCACGTCTACGCCCACCACATCCGCACCGAGTCGCACGACCAGGACATTTACGCCCGGGTCATGTTCAAGACCGTGAAGGGGATCCTGGGCAGCTCGGAGTTCAGCTGGATTTCGCCGCGCAAGGAACGCAGCCTTTCGATCTACGGCGACAAGGGCATGCTCACGGGGAACCTGGTGGATCAGGAGGTCTGGTACTACGAGAACGGCGACGTCAGCATCGACTACAGCGACAATTACTACCAAAACGTGATCTGGGGCCGGGTCAGCGAGGGCAAGGTCATCAAGTTCCCGGTCAAGAAGGAGGAGCCGCTGCGCCGGGAGCTCCTGTCGTTCTGCAGCCTGGTTCGCGGGGAGGTCGAAGGCTTCGATCCTTCGTACGGCAGGCTGGCCGTGGAGTATTCTGCAGCGGTGCTGGACTCCGCCCGGAGCGGCAACGTGGTGCGCTTTCCCGCACAGGAGGCGGTACGATGATTCATGCAACGGCCCAGGTGGACGGCCGGGCCCGGCTGGGCGAGAACGTGAAGGTCTGGAACTGGGTCCAGATCCGGGAAGACGCCGAGATCGGGGACGGCACCATCCTCTCCAAGGGGGTGTACGTCGATTCCGGGGTTCACATCGGCAGGAACGTCAAGATCCAGAACAACGTTTCGGTGTACCACGGGGTCACGATCGAGGACGGGGTGTTCGTGGGGCCCCACGTGTGTTTCACCAATGACAAGGTGCCCAGGGCCATCAATCCGGACGGCTCGCAGAAGGGGGCCGCGGACTGGGAGGTGTGGCCGATCCTGATCCGCCGCGGCGCCTCTCTCGGGGCCAACTCCACGATCCTGCCGGGGGTCACCGTCGGGTGCTTCGCCCTGGTGGGCGCCGGGGCCGTGGTGACCCGGGACGTGCCGGACCACGGCTTGGTCGTGGGCAACCCCGCCCGTCTGATCGGGCGGGTGTGCAGCTGCGGGGAGCGCCTGGACGACCGGCTCTACTGCCGCCGCTGCGACAAGACCGTGGACATCGAGAAGGGATAGATACTTGAAAACAACCAAAGTGGCCGTCATCGGCATGGGCTACGTCGGCATCCCGGCTGCGGTGCTGTTCGCCGACATCGAGGGGTTGGAAGTCGTCGGGGTGCAGCGTCGCAGTCAGCGCAGCGGCTGGAAGATCGACTTCCTCAACCAGGGGCGCTCGCCTTTTCCGGACAACGAGCCGGAGATCGCCGACCTGATTCGGCGGGTCGCCCTCGAGAAGAAATCCTTCCGGGTGACGCACGACCTCGGGGCGGTGGCGGAAGCCGACGCGGTGCTCATTGACGTGCAGACCCCGGTGGAGGAGGACCACAAGCCCCGCTACGAGTCCCTGATCGAGGTGTCCGGCCAGATCGGAAAGCTGCTCCGGCGGGGGACTCTGGTGTGTGTCGAAAGCACAGTGGCGCCGGGCACCACGGTCAACCTGGTCAAGCCCATTCTCGAAGAGCAGTCGGGGATGAAGGCCGGCAGCGATTTCAATCTGGCCTTCAGCTACGAGCGGGTCATGGTCGGCCGCCTGCTCCACAACATCCGCAACTACCCGCGCATCGTGGGCGGGATCACGCCAGCCTGCGGAGAGCGGGCGGCGGAGCTGTATCGGAACATCGTCAGAGCGCCCGTGGTGGTCACGGATGCCCTGACCGCCGAGGTGGCCAAGACGGTAGAAAACGCCTACCGGGACGTGAACATCGCCTTTGCCAACGAGGTGGCCCTGATGTGCGAGTCCCTCGGCGTTGACGTGTTCGAGGTGCGGGAGCTGGTCAACAACCTGCCCAACGACCCGTCGAACCCGGGCGCGAACCCGGTGCGCAACATGCACGTGCCGGGTGCCGGGGTGGGCGGGCACTGCCTGCCCAAGGACTCCTGGCTGCTCAAGTACGGGGTGGACACCTACGGCAAGACCCCCGTGGAGTCGAAGGTCATCATCGGCTCCCGCGAGGTGAACGACTCGATGCCCGTGCATATGGCGGACCTGGCGGAGAAGGCCCTCGAGGAGGCCGGCATCCCGCTGGCCAAGGCGCGCATCGCCATTCTCGGCTACGCGTTCCTGGAGGAGAGCGACGACACGCGCAACACCCCGGCGGAGCCGCTGATCCGGATCCTCACGGAGCGGGGGGTCGGCGAGATCGTGATCCACGACCCCTACGTGCGGGAGGAGGAGCTGCCCGGGGTGAAGCGGGACCTCATCGAAGCGCTCCGCGGCTGCCACTGCGCCTGCCTGGTGACCGCACATTCGGTCTACAGGACGGCGGACCTTCGTTCGATCGGCGCGGTGATGGCCAAGCCGGTCTTCGTGGACGGACGGAACGCGCTTCCGGAGCCGCCGGAAGGGACGGCCGTCATCACTTTGGGCAAACAGGGACTTGAGCCGTAGGGCGGTCCTCCCCAAGAGACACGATAGGAGCCATGCATGCTGGACGACAAGACGATTCTGGTGACCGGAGGGACAGGGTCCTTCGGCAAGCGATTTCTCAAACGCGTGTTCGAAGTTGGTTCGCCAAAGAAGTTGATCGTCTATTCCCGAGACGAGTACAAGCAGTTCCAGGTGCGGCAGCAGTTCAGCGAGCACAAGGAGCACCTTCGCTTCTTCATCGGAGACGTGCGGGACAGGGAACGGTTGTATCGGGCCTTTCGAGGAGTGGACTACGTCGTGCATGCGGCGGCGCTCAAGCAGATCCCGTCTTGCGAATACAATCCATTCGAGGCGGTCAAGACCAACATCTACGGCGCCCAGAACATCGTGGAGGCAGCCATCGACTGCGGGGTCAAGCGGGTGGTAGCACTTTCCACCGACAAGGCGGTCAACCCCATCAACCTGTACGGGGCGACCAAACTGGCCTCGGACAAGATCTTCATTGCCGCCAACGCGTACTCGGGGGCACAGGACACGGTTTTTTCCGTGGTGCGGTACGGGAACGTGGCTGGCAGCAGGGGATCGGTGATCCCCTTTTTCAAGTCGCTGCTGGACTCAGGCAGCGAGGAGCTCCCGATCACCGATCAGCGCATGACCCGATTCTGGATCACTCTCGATCAGGCAGTCGACCTGGTCTTCAGGGCGCTGCGGGAAAGTAAGGGTGGGGAGACCTACATTTCCAAGATCCCGTCGTTCAAGATCGTGGACCTAGCCGCAGCGATGAGCGCCACGGTCCGACTGAAGGACGTCGGGATCCGCGAGGGCGAGAAGCTGCACGAGATCATGATTACCGAGTACGATTCCCTCAGCACCCAGGAGTACGACGACCACTACGTGATCTACCCCAACAGCATGGAGTGGTGGACGGAGAAGCGGCTGACCCCCGGCGGAAAGTCGGTGCCGCCGTTCTTCCGCTACTCGTCGGACGAAAACCCGGAGTGGCTGTCGGTGGACGACATACGGAACCGGCTCCGTGAGCTGGAAATGGCGTAGGAGCTCCTCGAGGTCGCAGCCCATGGATTTCATTCCGTACGGTCGGCAGTGGATCGATGAGTCAGACATGGAGTCGGTGCAAAGGGTCCTCCACTCGGATTTCCTCACCCAGGGTCCCGAGGTGAGTCGATTCGAGGAGGCGGTGTGCCGGCTGACCGGGGCTCGGTACTGCGTCGCGGTGAGTAGCGGGACCGCGGCGTTGCACCTGGCTGTCGCTTCCCTGGAGCTGGAAGAGGGAGAGGAAGGGATAACGTCGCCCATCACCTTCGTGGCTTCTGCCAACGCGATGCAATACTCCCGGGTAGTCCCTCGATTCGCGGACATCGACCCTCGCACGTACAACCTGGACCCGGTCGCGCTCGAGGGGGCGGTCACGCCGCGCACTCGCCTGTTGCTGCCGGTCCATTTCGCCGGACAGCCGGCGGACATGCCTGCGTTCCGGAAGATCGCGGACACTCGCGGTTGCCGCATCATCGAAGATGCAAGCCATGCCATCGGTTCGCAGTATGCTGACGGGATGCCGGTAGGCTCGTGCCGGTATTCCGATCTGACGGTATTTTCTTTCCATCCGGTGAAGACGATCACCACGGGGGAGGGTGGGGCGGTCACGACCAACGATCCGATCCTCTACGAACGCGTGTCGCGCTTGCGTACTCACGGAATCGTCAAGGACACCGCGAGGCTGGACGAGACGCCAGGTCCCTGGTACTACGAGATGCAGGCCCTGGGCTTCAACTATCGTCTCACTGATCTGCAGGCAGCCCTGGGCACGTCCCAGCTCGCAAAGCTCGAGACGTTCCGGAAACGTCGCAGGGAAATCGTCGAGCAGTACAACCGGGCGTTCGAAGACGAAGATCGGCTCGAGGTCCCCTTCGAGGACCCACGGGTCACCTCCTGCTTCCACCTCTACGTGCTGCAGCTGGACTTCGAGGCGATCGGTATGACGCGGCGAGAGGTGATGGAGTTCCTGAAAGGCCGCGGCATTGGAACCCAGGTGCACTACATTCCCGTGCATTTTCAACCCTACTACCGACAGCGTTTCGGATACGGCCCGGGCGATTTTCCGATTGCCGAGGCCTACTATGGCAGCGCCTTGAGCGTGCCTCTGTACCCGGCGATGACCGGTACCGACGTGAAGCGTGTCATCGATGGTATTCACGCGGTGGTTCGGCGCGGGAAACTCCGGTGAGCCCAGCCGAGTGCCTGTGCGTGATCCCTGCCCGGAGCGGGAGCAAGAGGATCCCGAACAAGAACACCCGTCTTTTTTGCGGCAAGCCGATCATGGCCTATTCGATTGAGGCGGCTCTGGAATCCGGCTGCTTCGCCGAGGTGATGGTATCGACCGATGACCCGCACATCGCCGACGTGGCCCGAGAGCACGGGGCTTCGGTTCCGTTCATGAGGAGCCGGCGAACCGCCGGTGATTTCGCCGGTCTTGCCGAAGTGATGGTCGAGGTATTGGAGGTATACGCGCGACGCGGGCGGACTTTTCCCTTGATCGCGTGCGTACTGGCAACTGCGCCGTTTGTAGCCTCAACGGATCTCCGCAGCGCCAGTGACAGGCTCGGTGTCGAAGCCTGCGACGGAATTCTGACGGTCTGCCGCTATGTGTACCCGATTCAGCGTGCCCTGGTGGAGCGGCGGGGCAGGCTGCGGATGCGCTGGCCGAGGTACTACAACAGTCGCTCTCAGGATCTCGAACCCTGCTACCACGACGCAGGGCAGTTTTATTTCCTACGCACGGCTGCCTTCCTGAGACATCGCCGCCTGTTGTTACGAGACATGCTCAAGTACGAGTTGCCGGAGTCGCGCGTGCAGGACATCGACACCGAAGAAGACTGGCGAGCGGCGGAGCTCAAGTACCGGGCTCTACATGGGTAGCGGCAACTTGGATGTGGTGATCCTGACCGAGGCGGGTGATGGCCGAGGATATGGCCACGTGGCCCGCTGTTACGGGCTCCACGAGGCGCTTGTGCAGGCCGGCCGCAACGTGAAGTTGTGGGTCGACTGCGCGGAGCCGGTGCCCGATTGTGTCATCTCCGGGAGCGCCTACCAGACCTTTGACTGGATGGATGTTCTGGACAGCGTCCTGACAGCGGATCGGGCCTCGTCCGTGATCAGCGTGATTGATTCCTACCGTGTCGACCGTCAATTGCTCGACGCGATTGTGTCGAGGTCCTCGTCCTGCTTCTTCTTTGACGATACTGGCAGTCGGGACTACCCGAACGGGACTGTGATCAATGCCGCCATTCATGCAGAATCCCTCTATCCCCGTAGGCCGAAAGGGACCCGCTACCTGTTGGGGCCGAGCTACGCGGTCCTGCGCAAGGGCTTCTGGTCACCAAGACCTTACGAAGTTCGGAGTCGCGTGCGCCGTGCTTTGGTCGCCCTGGGAAGCGGTGTGGATAGGAAGACCGCGAGGTCCGTGGCGCTATCCCTGGAAGGGTGCCTAGCCGGAGCCAAGGTCACGGTCTTGCACGAAGCTGCCAGATCGCGCCCGCCGGGGGATGGAATGGAGCGCTTCGACTGGGCGTGGGATCTGCCGCCCA
>JAFGFV010000474.1 GCA_016930895.1 Spirochaetales bacterium
ACCAGCCTCTCGCCGTCCAGATACGTGCCCCCATCCCCCCGGGGCGTCCAGACCTTGACGATGAACTCCTCGTTGGCCGCGTTCTCCACCTCCGCCAGCTCGTCCAGGACCCCGAGGGCATCCTGGTAGTTGCCGGGAAGCACGGACACCCCGGCGGGCAGCCGGCCTTTGTCGATCGTGAGAGCGGTCGCGCCGAGGATCGTCCCACGTTCCACATCGGCGAGCTCCAGGAAAACCCGGACCCCGGTCCCTTCGTCGAAAAACCGCCCGCCGAGCAGCCCCTGGATCGACTGGAGCCTGCCCACTTCGATCCGGGAATCCGGGTCCGTGAGGTCGCTCAGGGAGAGCTCCGCCGCTTCCAGCATCTCCTCCAGCCGGTCCCGGGCAAAGAGCTGGAAGTAGGAGCGTTGAGTGATCAGGAACGCGCTTTCGCTCTCCAGCAGCCTCGAGAAGGGGCTGCCGATCTTCTTGTCCGCGTAGGTGAAGGTACCCAGGGCCACCACCATCCCGGCCGGCGCGCCGGACTCCAGGGTGGCGAGCCCTTCGGCGAGGGCGGCCCGGAGACTCGCGTCGGCGGACAGCAGGGCGGGAAGCAACAGAAACAGGCCGGCGAAGAGCTTTCGCAGGCGGAGGCCTCCGGGCGCCCGGGAGGGCAGACGGCAGGCTACTCGCATTTGACCAACAGGATGTAGCTGCCGCCGTCGCTGTAGCTCTCCCGGATGATGCCGAGGGTGTACCAGCCGTTGCTCGTCTCCCCGTAATAGCTCTGCGAGCCCTCCGAGTAGCCGTAGTCAGGGGAACCCCAGGTGTCGCAGTCCAGCTGCCACTCGAGGCTGAAGTCGTCATCCGGAAGGATGATCTCGAAGTGCACGGTGCCGTTGTAGCCGTTGCCAAACAGGTACCAGTCCTCGTAATCATCGCCGATCAGCTTTCCGGACACTGCGATCTCGCTGACGAGGTCCAGGTCCACTGCACTGAAGCGATCGTCGTTGGGTTCCTCGTCCCGGCCAACGGACTCGCCCAGAATGCAGCCGCTGAGAATCCCGGCGAGCAGCAGCGCCAAGACGCCGGCGCACAATGCCTTCCTCATGATCTTCATAGGTTGCGCTCCTTTCTCAGTCCAGAAACACCCCGGCGGACACGCCCAGGGAGAAGAAGGGAGAGAGCTCGTCGCTGACGAAGGCCAGACTGGCACCCCCTTTCAGCAGCGCCTGGACGACCAGGCGGTTTCGGAACACAACGTGCATCCCCGCTTCGGCGTAGAACGGGAACACGGTGGTGAGGGCGGCGTAGTACATGTTCAGGGGGTAGTAGCTGTACGCCTCGTAGCCGACGATGCCGTATCCGAACCCGAGACCCAACAGGTAGGCGGCAAAGTAGCTGCCCATGGCCGGGGTCAGGCGGCCGTAGTAGCGGACCGCAAAGGTGCCGATCGCGCCGATGCCCACCTCCTCGGTCTCCTGCGGGATCGTCGCCGTGATGGCGTCCCCGCTGAGCGACAACCCGAGTCCGCCCCCGAGGAGCACGGTCGCCTCGAGAGCGCCGCCGAGGATCAGGTTGTCCCCCCGGATCACGTCCACCCCCCCGAGAAGCAGGAACGCCTGGGCCGGCGCCGCAGCGGGCAGGAGGACCCCCAGGACCGCGAGCAAGAGCAACAGCTTTTTCCCTGACATCTTCTCACCTCTTCCTTCGGCGCCAACTGCTGAGGACAGTACCTGCGGAGCTTCAGTATAGAAGGGGCAAAACCCATTGTCCAGGAAAAGAGGCGCGTCAGCCGGCGACCGCTGTCCGCCTGCCGTCAGTCGGAGTTCAGGCGAACCGTGTTCGGCTGGCCTGAGCGTCGAAGAATCGGAAGAGGGAGGGGATGGAGCTGCTCGCGCCGGCTGGAGGACCCTCGGGGAGAGTGCTATCATCGAGGGCAAGGCGGCGGTCATCGTAGGCTCCCATGATCGTTCGGGAGCCCTGGCCCTGGCTGCGGTCGACGTCTGGGGGCATCATGTGATCTACTCTCCAGCGGCCATACCGGTGTTTTACGACCCCAGGCAAAGCGTGGCGGACAGCGTCGGCTTTTCTCCCAGCGCCGGAAAGCCGGGGACATTTGTCCGGGCCGTCGAGAAACGTCGCTTCGTCCGAATCGTCGCAGACTGGGAGCCCCTTACGGTCGATCAGATCGCGGCAGCCCACGATAGAAACCACGTAACCGAGATTCTCAGCTGCAGGGAAGCCAACGGGTTCGGGAACCACCTGCGGTCCGTCGCCGACTCGCTGCCCTGGACCACCGGCAGCTTCTTCCATGCCGCCCGGCACGCCGTTCTGAACAGGACGTTCGCCGTCTCTCCCACCAGCGGCTTCCATCACGCGACGTACGGGGAGTCCATGATGTTCTGCACCTTCAACGGCCTGATGATCGCCGCCATACTGCTGAGCAGGGAAGGCCTCGTCGGAAGGATAGGCGTCGTGGATTTCGACGCCCACTTCGGCAACGGAACGGCGGAGATCATTCACCGTCTAGACCTCCACTACGTCAGCCAGATGTCCTTCGCCGTGATTGCACGAGAACCGCATCCGGAGTACGACCAGTGGCTCAACCGTCTTCCCGAAGAGCTGGAAAAGCAGTTCGCTGAGGTTGATCTGATACTGTACCAGGCGGGAGCGGATTGCCACGTCGAAGACCCGCTGGGAGGACAACTCACGACCGAGCAGATGTACCGGAGAGATCAGGTGGTATTCGCGTTCGCCAGAGATCGCGGGATCCCGCTGGTGTGGAACCTCGCAGGCGGGTACCAGGAGCCGCTGTCCAAGGTGATCGTTCTGCACTGCCGGACCCTCGAGGCGCACGCCCGCTGCCTGGCCCGGCCCCCTTCGGCTGCCCGCCCGCCTGAGTAAGCTGCAGGGGCTCGCGGGCGCCCGCTCTCCCAGGGACGTGGCTCGTCTCGCCCCGACTCGCCCACCTGCTCTCTGTCCCCGGTCTCAACCCTCCGGCTGCCAGCAGCGCAGAGGCTCACGCCGCTTCAGGCACTCGTTGCACGAGATGCAGGTGGAGCGCTCCTGGGAGCCCCGGCGGAAACGCTCGATCAAATCCGGCTCGCGGATCAACGGCCGGCACAAGGCGATGAGGTCCGCGGCCCCGGACGCCAGGGTCTCGTGCATCACCGCCAGCGAGCGGTAGCCGTGCACGCTGATCACGGGAATGGACAGGGCCTGCTTGAAGGCCCGCGCCTGTTCGCGGAAGAAGCCTTCGTCCTCCACCCGTTTGGGTCGGCGCATGTTCATGCCCGGCCGCAGGCCCCCGGAAACCTCCAGGGCGGCCAGACCCGAGTCTCGCGCCCAGCGGGCCACCTGAACCGACTCCTCGAGGGTCAGTCCTCCCGGCTGTCCGTCCGACGAAGCGAGCTTCATCAGCAGGGGGAACTCCGGCCCGACCCGTCGGCGAACCTCGACGAGGATCTCCCGCAGCAGACGCGCCCGGTTCTCCAGGCTCCCGCCGTACGCATCCGTGCGTCGGTTGGTCAGGGGCGAGAGGCTTTGGTTGAGCAGGTAACCGTGCGCCGCGTGGATCTGCACCCCGTCCAGGCCGGCCTCCCGGGCTCGCGCCGCCGCCGCGCCCCAGGCCTCCACCAGCCGCGGCCCTTCACTCTCGGCGAAGGCAGGCCCCTCCGGCACGGCGTGGTTGAGCTGGGCCACGATTCGAGCCGGCCCTTCGCCGTGCACCGCCGCGGCCAGCCGGGCGAAGCCCGGGATCTTGTCGTCGTCATCCAGTCCGAGCATGCTCGGCGTGACCCGCCCCTGCGGGCGCACGTAGGCGTGGCCGACGACGATCAAGCCGACCCCGCCGCCGGCCAGCCGGCGGACGAGCTCCTCCTCGGCGGCAGTCACCCGCCCCTGCTCGTCGGCCATGAAGGCGTGGGTGGCAGAACGCGCAAAACGGTTGGGCAGGCGCAACGCGCCGATGCTCACCGGGGAGAACGGGACGCCCATGAGGTCAACGCTCCTGTATATCGTTTGCCATGTGGTGAGACCGAGCATACTCCATTCCTTCCGTGAAAGACACCCCCCGCAGGTTTTCCGGACGGAGTCCTGCCTGCGGCAGGATGATTTCCCGGCCGGCAACAGCGTTGCTCGCTCCCATCACTCCCATCACTCACGAATTGCTCCCCGGGTCAAAGCATGCTATAAGGAGGACAACGTCCGACACGGGAGGAGGCGGTCGTGGAGTTCAACTCGTCTCTGGTTCTCATCGTTCTGGGGGTCTACCTGGCGTTCATGCTCTATCTCGGCTTTTTCTTCAAGAACCGGGTGAGCAGCTTCGCCGACTTCATCCTGGGCAACCGGGGCATACCCTGGTTCGTCATCGCCATGACCATGCTGGCGACCCTGGCCAACGCGCAGCAGACCCTGGGAATAGCCGGAGTCAGCTACTCCCTGGGTGTCTCGCCGATGATCTGGTTCTTCATCCTGGTGAACATCTTCATCTACCCGCTTCTGGTCAGGCTCGGGTCCCGCTACCGCCACCTGAACTTCGACACGATCGTGGATCTGGCCGAAGCACGGTACCTCGGTTCCGGGAGGAACACCATCCTGCTGGCCATCTGGCAGATCGCCTGGGGGATCGTCTCCACTGCCATCTGTTTCTTTGGCGGGGCCCTGGTGATCGAGACGGTTTTCGGGGTATCCATGTGGCTGGCCATTCTCATCGTCGGGGTCATCACCGTGTTCTACTGCATGATGGGGGGCCTCAACGGGGTCGTGTTCACCGACACCATCCAGTGGCTCATCATCATCTTCGGGACCGCCTTCCTGGTTCCCTCGGTCTTTGCCAAGTTCGGGTCCTTTTCGGAGCTCTTCCGTGCCGTCCTCGGGAACAGCGGTTTTGCTCCCGTGGAAGGAGCGGCGGTCTGACCGGGCTATACGGACCTGTTCTCCCTGCCCATCTTTGCCGGGGTTACCCCCATCGCCCTCATCGCCATGGGTCTGGCCGGTTCGCTGTGGATTCCCATCGATCTGGGGTTCATGCAGAGGATGCTGGCCGCCAAGGATCCCAAGGAAGGCCGCAGGGCTGGCCTGGGGTTCCTGCTCATCGTGACCCTCTGGGCCTGCATCATGGTCGCCATGGGTGTCATGGCCGGACAGATCTTCCCGGGCGTCAAGGTCACCGATTCGGTCATCCTGCTCATGGCCAACGCCGCCATGCCCGGGATCGGCGTGGCCATCTTCGTCACCGCCATCACCGCCGCGGTCATGAGTACCGTGTCCACCTATCTGAACGCCACGGCGGCCATCATCACCAAGAACATCTACAAGCGCTTCATCAACAAGAATGCAGACGACAAACAGATGGTCCGCTTCATCCGCATCATGATTCCGGTGGTGGCCGTAGCGGCGTTGAGCTTCGCCCCCACCGTCCGGAACGCCGGGGTGTTCGCCACCGCCATCACCGCGCAGATCGTGCTGTGCGCCGCCGTAACTCCGCTGATTCTTCTTTCCACCTACTGGAAGAGGATGACCGAAGCGGCCGCCTTCTGGGGCTGCCTGGTGAGCGGCGTCGTGACTCTGGCTCTGGTCTTCTACTCTGGCGGTGGGACCGCGGTGTTTTACGGTGCCGGCATCGGCGGTGTCCCGGCCATCTTCATCGGGCTGGCCATCGGCTTCGTCATCTACCTGATCGCGAGCTGGCTCAAGCCCTACAACCCCGACGCCGTGGGTCCCGTGTTCAGAGAGATCTTCGAAAGCGAGCGGAGGCCGGCGCGGGTCAGGAACACCGATCTCTTCGTCATCGGCGGCGCGATCGTCCTCATTCTCATCGCCATTCTGGTCAAGAGCTCCTCGGGCGTGAAGAAGGCTTGGCCTCCCCTTTCCGGAGCAGGCGGCATGATCACGGACATCGTGTTTTATGCTCTGGCGGTGGGCCTCTCGCTCATCAGCATCTACATCCTGGTGCGCACCATTGGCTGGGTGAGAAGTCTGAAAAAGGAAAGAACGAAGAGCTGACCCGGCGCAAGAAACTGACTCCCTCCAAGGCCGCCCGCCTCTCCGCGGGCGGCTTTTCTTCTAATGACACGATGCGACCGGCCGTGCCGGAAGTGCACCAAACGCGAGCGCAGCGCGGATGCCGCGGAGCTGGCCCTCAGTCGAGAGGATTCTTGTCAGGCCTGCGGAGGCTCCTGTCGAAGGCCGCGTACAGCGCGAAGAACATGGCGAGCCTGAGGACAAAGCCCACCACGAATCCGCGGAGCTGAAGCACCTCCGACACCGGGCGATCGACCACGAGAGTCAGGAGAAGTCCGAGAAGAGCGGCCGCGGCGGGCAGAAGGGAAAGCAGCACGGCCCGCCCCAGGTGCGTCGCCCCGGGCATGGACAGCACCGCGGCCAGATGCGCCGGTACCGAGAGGAGGAGAGCAAAGAGGATGACGATGACCGACTCCTGGAGTGCGTAGCCGAGGCCCAGAGTCTCGATCGCGCTTCGGATCCCGAAGGAAAAGAACGCGACCGCCGAGACGCCGCCGAAAAGCGTGAACAGAAGCGCCGGAAGGACTCTTGGGCCGCGTTCCTCACGGGTGCACAAGAACACCAACGGCGCCGGGATGGGGGCCGTGGTGACCAGTCCCCAGGCGAGCGCGGGGAGTCCCCGGAGGGGGTCATCGCTGCTGCCCATGAAGTAGTGCCACCCCAGGACCCGGTTCAGGGCATTCCAGAGAATGCCGCCGAAGACCGCCGCGAAAAGGGCGCCCAGGAGGACCGACCAGCGTTTCCACGCCTCCCCACCGGGTGCCCGCGGCGCACCGCCGGCAAAGGTCGGCGTCAGAGACAGGTCGAGGCATTCGGCGAGCAGCTCCTCGACCGGCTCGATCCTCAGGAGCGAGTCCCGCAGCTCCACCGGCAACTCGGCATCCCGCACGAGCTCCTGAAGATCTCTCGTCAGGATCCACCGCTTGGCCTGAGATGCATGCCTGGTCACGATCTGAACGATGAGCGGAGCATACGAGGCGGGAGGAATGCTCGACCCCGAAAGCCACTTGTACATCAGCGTGCGCTCGCGCCGGAGCTCGAGGGCAACGGTCGAAGCCTTGAGGCCGATGTCGTCGAGGACCAGACGGAAGAGCCTGGGGAAGGAGAGGCCCGGCGCCGCGGCCTTGCCGGCCGTTTTCAACGTTTTTTCCACACCAACTCCACAGCGGTTCCACCAACGTATTGTGAGGATCGCTCATAGTAGACACGAAGCGGACAGGAACGTCCAGAGCCGCACCGCGTCACAGGCCCTGTCGAGGATCGTACTGACCGCAGACCGATGAGCACAGGAGGCAGCCATGGGCATTTTTGGAAAACCGAACCGTTCCGCCGACGCCAGCCTGGCAATCGCCGCGAGCGGGCAAACCGCCGCCCGGATGCTGGGCGCTCCGCTTTCGCTCGGCGTCAAGATGGTGAGCTCCGAGATACTCGCGGGACGGGCGGCATCACGCGGCCTGGTCACCTCCAGCGAAGCGTTCCGGCTGGGAGTGGTCAGCGCGTTCACCCTCAGCGCCCTGCTGCGGCCCGACGTGCGGTCTCTTGGCGTGCTCCTCGGCACAACCGCGGACATCGCCGCTGCGTATCGCGAAGACCCGCTTGGGGTGAGTCGGGTGCCCCTGAAGGATTACCTGAGCGCCTTCGGCATCGACCTGCTCCCCGACGGGCAGGCGGGCATCACCGGGGCGCAGGACGCGGCCTCCGGAACCTCGAGAATCAAGAAGTACCTGGCCATCACGCACGACGTGGGGTTCCTCAATCAGCTCGCGCGCATCCGCCGGGGCATCGTGATCCATCCAGTGGTCAAAGACGACGGGCAGAGCGCATGTCTGCTGCAGCGGTAGGAGAGGCGGATGGTTCAGGCTTCCCGCTGCGTGAGCGGCGCGATGCGCGCCAACGCCGAAAAGTCCCGGTCGTGGTGCAGGATCTCGAGGTCATTACGCAGCGCGCAGGAGGCGATGAGGCAATCCACGGATGACCGAACGGTAAGGCCGGCACGGCGAACCGATCGGTGCAGGGATGCCGCCTCGAGAAACACTTCCGCTTCCATCGGCGATTCGACGATCGGGAACGACATCAGCGCATCCCGGGCGATGCGCCAGTGATGCTCCTCGCGGAATCCCTGCAGCACCTCCTGGACCACCGGCAGACCGGTCACGATGTCCTCGAGGTCGACGAGGTCCTCCAGCCGCGGCGCATCACGCTTCCGGAAGACCAGGATCCAGATCGAGGTGTCGACCAGCGTCACCCCCGATGCCTCCGCGGCGGCCTCTGGTCCCTTCGCATCTCGGCGAGGCTGCCGCTCCAGGCGCCTGTTCCGGCCAGCTCGAGGATCCTTCGCGCCCGTGCCCTGCGCACGAAGTCCTTGAGGGCCAGGTTGACGGTACCCGAAATCGTCGAGCCGGCTGCGATGCGCCTGGCCTCCTCGAGCAGCTGCTCATCAAGCATAAGTGTCGTGCGTTCCATATGCTCAACATGTTATCGACTGCGTGCTGCGTCAAGCGAGCGGCAGGCTGTGTCGAAACCTGTTGCCGATGCCGCATAGGGAGTCAGCATGAAACCCTCGCGAATCGTTGTTCTGGTCCTGTACGTCCTGTTGATGGTCAGCATGATTGGCCTGGGGGTGCTCGCCCGCTCGAACTCGAACCGTTCCGGGCGAAACACGGGCATCATGCTCTATCAGACGCTTGCCATAGCCCTCGCCGTAGTGGGCGGTCTGACGGCGAAGAGGGACGGAAGGAGCGTTGTCGGCTGGGTGGTCGGCTGCCTCCTCGTTCCCTTCGTCTTCCCCTTGATCCTGGTCCTCAAGAAGGACAAGCATGCCGCGGCTCCCCGCCCCGCCGCCGGAGAGGCCCCCCGGTCGGTGCAACCGACAACGAGGGTGGCAGGGCCAGCAGAAAGGTTGGGGAAACAGACAAAGAAGCTGCCGAACGACACAGCGCTTTCTGCCGCGGCTGCTCACGGGCACTGCGACATCTGCGGTTGTCAATTGAGTTCGGAACCCTGCCACGAGATCAAGAACGACCGCTTCAAGGGGATCGTGGCAAAGGGATTCAACCCATGGATGCACGATATCCATTTTGCCGCCGGAATGCAGCTGTCCGACTTGGGCGCGGCGTTCGGCATGGACAGCAATCAGCAGTACCGTTCCTGGAAGAGGCAGGTGATGACCGACACCACCAACTGGATTCTTTGCTCCAACTGCTATCGACATGCCAGGGGCTACCTGTGACGTAGCCGACCGGACTGGATCAGACCAACGAGGAAGATGCCGGCAGACTCCCCTGTCGTGCGCCGTGTGTGTTGGCGGCGGCTGCCGGACAGATCACGGGCAATCTGTCCCCCTGGCCGTGCGGGATGCAGCATCCCTCCAGAAGCTCCAGATCCGCCAGGTCCTGGGCTGGGCAGGGTCGCCACCCGGCGACGACACCCGCTTTGACAAGGTGGAAGCCGCAGCGTCTATATTGACAGGAATCACGGGAAGGGTAAGATCTGTCCAAGGAGTCTGAATGAACGTCTACATTGTTCACGATTCGCAGAAGGGCAACGGGAAGCAGCTCGCCGAGAGGCTGGCCGCGGAGTTCACTGCACATGGAGCGCAGGTCATGGTGGGTCACCACAGCGAGCTCACCGCCGAGCGGGTCGCCGCAAGTCCGCCGGACCTGCTCGTGGTGGGCACTGCGGTCCGCAAGTTCGTGACGAGCCCGCCGACCAAGAGGTGGATATCCCGGCTGGCCGCGGAGCTGAAGCGTGCCACGGCCAGGATCCCGCGCGCGGCGGTGTTCTTCACCCACATGATGCCCGATGCCATGTTGGAGGGCAGGGTGCAGCG
>JAFGFV010000475.1 GCA_016930895.1 Spirochaetales bacterium
TCCACCGACACTACGGGGGGAAAGCCGGCCTCCAGGATCCGGTCGCCCTCGGCGTGCAGGTACGCGTAGCTGGCCGCCGGGCCCACCTCCAGGTCCAGCTCCACGTCCCCGGACAGGGCCTGGCCATAGAGATCCTCCAGGCCGGCGCGGACCCGCACCGCAAAGGAGCTCTCGAAGGGCACGGGCAGGTTCCTGAGCTCCGCCACGGCGCCGTAGACCTCCAGATTGGCGGCCAGATCGTACCCCGGCAGGTCCACCTCGATGAACGAAGCCGCCCGCTCGGCCGCGAGCGGATGATTGAACACCAGCCCGGCCCCCACCGTGGGCAGCCACTCGTACACCTCCCCCTTGACCAGGGAGAGGGGAAGGAGGGTCGAGAAGCCCAGGCTCTGCTCCTCCCCGGTCCCGTAGTTCCGCGGGGCGGGGCGGGCCCCGGCGAGGAGCCGCACGGTGACGCGGGAGTTCCAGGGCAGCTCCCGCCGGGGCGTCAGGACCAGCACGCGGCGGGCGAGCAGGTCATCCCCGGCGAGCTCCGGGTCGTATTCGGCCCGGAAGGCAACCCGCCGCCCCCGGGGTTCCCTGCCCTCTTGGCTCCCTTGGCCCGGCGTTTCACCGGCCGGTGCGTGCCCGGCGGCGGCTGCGGACACCTCCAGCCGCAGAGACGGAAGGATGGTCTCCGGCTCCACCGGGAAGTTGAACGTGACTCTCAGCTCCCGGCACTCCTCCGGGGGCACGTCCTCCCCGGAAGGGCTCAGGGCCACGAGCTCCAGGGGGGGCGTGCGGAAGCGAAAGGCGTTCATGCCCGCCAGCTCCGCCCCGGACAACGAGCGCAGCCCGGGATCCAGGCTGACCAGGTACTCCACCGCTGGCTCGAGGCTGCCGGCAGGCTCGAAGGACAGAAGGCGGGAGCCGTACCAGCGCCACCGCCCCTCCACGTTGGGGGAGATGCCGGCGGCGACGGCCGCCGGGGCCGCCTGCCCGAGGGGCATCACCGGCTCGCTGAACAGCACCCAGACCCCTCCCTCGAGGTTCTCCCACGCCACCACAGGTGGCGCCGCTACCGTAGGTGGCCCCGCTGCCGCACCGGACGCACCGGACGGAGCCGGCGCGTACTCGACCACCTGGAACGCCTCCTCGGCCGGGGCCCTCCGGCCCCGCACGTCTTCCGGAAACACCAGGGGCCCCCGGCCGCGGAACGGATCCTCCGCGGGCCGGGTGCGGCCGAAACTGCCGAGGCAGGAAGCCGCGAGCAGCCCGAGGGCGATCGCCAGGAGCGGAAAGCAGCGTTTCATGCCTCCACAGTACGGGGAAGCCAAGGCGAATGCAAGCGCCGCTCCGCCGGATCCCTGACGCGGCGGCGGACGTCTTCTTCGAGCCGTGCTACAATGGAAGGGCAGAACATCCCCGGTGCGGCAGCTCCGCAACCGGGCAGGGAGGTGCCATGAACCGGAATGCGCTGATCGCAGGGGCGGCCCTGCTTCTGGCCGCAGCGCTGTTCAGCGGCTGCGAATTGGGCTACCAGGACGAGGTGGAGCTGGCCAAGGCCGTGATGCAGAGCGTGGAGGGAAGCTCGCCCACCTACTCGTACAAGAGCACGAGCGTGCGCGGCGAGGCTCTGCCCACCCCGCCGTCGGGACTCCTGATCGTGGTGGACAGCATCGACCCCCTGCCGCCCCCCGAGGACGGCAACTGGACGATCACCCTGGAGGCGACCCTCACCGACTTCGTCCCGCCCGGGCACGAGGGCTCGGTGGCGTCAGGGACGCTCACGTCCACGCTGGTGATCTCCTTCGCCAAAGGTACGCCCACGACCCTGACCATGAGCTTCGACGGAGAGATGGAAGTCACCGGGGAGTGCGCAGGCACCTACCTGTTCGAGGCCGTCCTGACCTACGATTTCGCCACGGGGGAGTACTCCTACTCGGGAACCATCCGGATCGACGAGGACGTCTACACCTTCAAAGGGTAGCGGCGGCGGTTCAGGAGGAGTGTTGTACGAAGGGGACGGCTCCGGGCGGGAACCGTCCCCTGATCGTCGTGGTTGGCCGCGGTTGACCCCGCGGTAAGGCTACTTGAGCAGGGACTTGCCGATCTCGACCGCGCTGGCCGCGTCGGCGGCATATCCGGATGCGCCGATTTCGTCGGCGTAGTTCTGGGTGACGGGAGCGCCGCCCACGATGATCTTGGCCTTGCTGCCCTTTTCCTTGAGGCTCTCGATGACGGCCTTCATCTGCACCATGGTGGTGGTCAGCAGAGCCGAGAGGCCGACGATCTCCGCGCCGTCGACCGAGGCCTGGACGTACTTGTCCGGGGCCACGTCGACGCCCAGATCCATGACGTCGAAGCCCGCGCCCTTGTACATCATGGCCACCAGGTTCTTGCCGATGTCATGGAGATCGCCCTTGACCGTGCCGATGGCCAGCTTGCCGAGCATCTTGACGCCGCTCTCCACCAGGATCGGCTCGAGCACGGACATGCCGGCGTGCATGGCCCGCGCGGCAATCAGGACCTCGGGAATGTAGATCTCGTTCCTTTTGAAACGTCCGCCGATCACGTCCATGCCGGCGATCAGTCCTTCATCGAGCACCTTCTTGGCGTCGACCTTCTCTTCCAGGGCCTGGCTAACCAGACTCTTGACCTCGTCGGCCTTGCCCTTCTGCAAAGCCTCGGAGATAGCATTCAAAGAAACCATCGGAGTCCTCCTCGTGAGCAAATGTGCCCCCAGCGTATCAGAAGAGCGGCAAAGAGGCTGGCAATTTAAGCACTTTTTTGGGTAATTTGATGTTCACCATCCCCGGATTATCGGGTATCATGAAGGGAGGATACCATGCAGCCTTCCTGGCGGTCCATAGCCCCGCTGCCCCGCTACGAGCACCTCGCAGAGCGCTACCGGGGGGAGACCCATTTCGGCCTGGCCGTTTTCGCCGATTCGGCCTGTGCGTTGGACCGCTGCGCCTACTACCCCTGGGCCCAGGCGGCGCAGCGCGGCCTGGACGTCGACCGGATGGTTTCCGAGTCGGTCCGCTGGGGGGAGCCGACGATCGCCCTGGACAACGACGGGCTGTACGTGTGGTGCGTCCCGATCTGCCTGAACGCCGAAGCCGTGGGGGGCCTGTTTTCGGCGGCCAAGCCGGCTCTAGGGGACGAAACCAACGGCGCGGTGGTCGGCCAGGCGGCCTGGACCCTGCTCGAGCTGGCCAGCGAGCTGAACATCTGCAACGCAAGCCTGATGAAGCTCCACCGGGAGCAGGGGCGTACCCATGCTTACAAGGCCGAGGCCATCCACACGGCCAAGCGCAACCTGTACCAGGGTTCCCGGGAAATCTACCTTCAGGAAGAGTTCGGGCTGCTCTCGGCGATTCACAGGGGGGACAAGCAGCGGGCGCGAGCAATCATCAACCGCATCCTGATCCGGATCTACGGCCTGGAGCGCGAAGACCTGGAAGTCCTGAAGACCCTGGTGCTCGAGATGGTCGTTCTCATGTATCGCACGGCGGTCGACAAGGGGGCCGACCCGCGAGACCTCCTGGGCGTCAACAGCTCGTACCTGAAAGACTTCCACGAGATCAAGACCGACATCGAGCTGAGCCATTGGCTCACCCGCTGGCTCGAGGATTTCATCTCCACGAGCCTGACCCAGATCGCCCCGGTGCCCCCGGACTCCATCGCCCTGGCCATCGAGTACATGAAGAACAACCTGGACCACCCCCTCTCCCGGGACGAGGTGGCCCGGGCCTGCAGCATGTCCTACGGCTACTTCTCCAAGGTGTTCCATCAGAGAACCGGTCACACCTTCACCCAGCTTCTGAACAGATTCCGCTTCGAGCGGGCCTGCACGATTCTCGAGGAGACGGGCCTCAACATCAGCCAGATCGCACTGGAATGCGGATTCAGCGATCAGAGCTACTTCAGCAAGGTATTCCGCCGCTACGCCGGGATCAGCCCCAAGGACTACCGCAGGCGCCAGACCGGCCGCCCGGCCTCAAATCACCGATAATTCCCGGCCAAAACTTGACAAATTCGCAGGTGTGCCTCTATCCTGCCTCTGCACTTTGCTCGAAGAATATCACAATACCTGGAGGAAGGAATGCAGAAGCTGGATCCGACCAAGATGAAAGACTGGGAAATCGCCGAGGCGGCGGAACAGCACATGAAGACCGTGCACCAGCAGGCCGAGGAGCTGGGATTGGACGAGATGGAGCTCCTCCCCTATGGGCACTACGTGGCCAAGCTCGACTACATGAGCATCCTCAAGCGCCTCAAGGACCGGAAGGACGGCA
>JAFGFV010000476.1 GCA_016930895.1 Spirochaetales bacterium
CCTGCCGGGCGCCGGGCAGACCACCCTGATGGTCGCCGTGACCTCCCAGCGCAACAACCTGGAGGTCAACATCCCGATCATCAGCGCGGGCCTCACGATCGCCATGATCCCGATCCTGGTCGTGTACCTGATGTTCCAACGCCAGCTGATCAAGGGGATGACCGCAGGTGCGGTGAAGTGACGATCCACGCCGCTGCCGCGCGCGGGACGGCGGCCCGAAGCACAGATGGAGGGACCACGACCGTGGAAGTGATCTGCGAGTTGATGCGGCTTCGTCCCGAACGGGTGAAAGACTACCGGGACATGCACGACCACACCTGGCCGGAGCTGGTCGCGGCGATCCGAGACAGCGGGTTCCTCGAGGAGTACATCTACATGCTCGACAACCTGGTCATCGTGATCATGAAGTGCGAGGATTTCCAGGATTCGGTGCGGAGACTGACCGCCACGGCGGTCTATCAGCGCTGGACCAAGGATGTGCGCGGCATGCTGGTCGAGGACCGGCAGCTGTTCGGGACGGACGAGAAGATCGTCGATCTCTCGCCGATCTGGGACCTTTCGAAACTCTAGAAACAGGAGCGTCTATGTCGATCCCCAAGAACGAGCTGGAAAACCGCTGCCGCCGGGCCCTGGAGCTGGCGGAGAGGCACGAGGTCGACTTTCTGTTCGTCTACTATGATGAATACAACGTGATGAACGGCCGGTACCTCACCGGCTGGTGCCCGACCATCGAGCGGGGGGCCGTGATCATCTCCGCCTACCGGGAGCCGTTCCTGATCGGCGGCCCCGAGGCGGGGCCTTCGGCACGGCTGGACTCCGGGATCAAGGAGGTCGTGAGCAGCCAGGTATTCATGGTCCCGGAGGAAGAGTACCCGGGGGCCGAGATCCTGAGCTTCGCCCAGATCGCCGAGAGGTACTTCGCCGGCGCCCGTATCCGGCGCATCGGCCTGGTGGGCGGCAACACCATCCCGCACAGCATCTACAGCCAGCTGGCGGCCGAGCTCTCCAACGCCGAGATCGTAGACCTGACCGACGAGTTCGAGACCCTGCGCTACGTCAAATCCCCCTGGGAGCGGGAGATGGTTCAGAAGGCCTACGAGATCGCAGACATCAGCTTCCAGCGCCTGGCCCGGGGCGTCCGAGCCGGAAACAAGGAGTACGAGGCGGCGGCGGAAGCCGAGTACGCCGCCCGCAAGGCGGGGGCCGACGGCTTCGGCTACCGCACCATCGTCGGCTCCGGCGAGCGGGCGATCGGCATCGTGCCGCCTGCCACGGAGCGGGTGTTCCAGAGCGGCGAGATGGTGGTCGCGGGCGTGGCGCCCCGCTACAACGGCTACAACGCCACCGCCTGCGCCCCGGTGGTAGTAGGCGGCAAACCCAACAAGCTCCAGGAGCGGATGATCGAGGATGTGTACCAAGCGCTGCTCCAGACCCGGGATGCCATCCGCCCCGGGCTCACCGGGAGGGAGATCGACCGGGTGCCGCGGGACTACCTGCGCAAGCAGGGCTACGGAGACTACATCCCGATGCCCTTCGTGCACAGCAGCGGCCTGAGCGAATTCGAGAAGCCCTTCTTCGGCCCCAGCAGCGACGACGTGATCCAGGAGAACCAGGTCCTGTGCATCGATATCGCCATGTTCGGCCACCCCGAGGTGCCGGGAATGCGCGCGGAGACCGCCTACTGGGTGACGGCCCAGGGGGTGGAGCGCTTCTCGCCGTACATGGAGCGGCTGTTCGGATGCTAGCGGGGCGGACGGCGTGGGGCCGGCAGGGACGATGACCTCCACAGAGCGCATCCGGCGCACCTTCGAAGGCAGGCCGGTCGACCGGATCGGCATCGTGGACTACTACTGGGGTCCGACGGTCGCCCGGTGGCGGCAGGAAGGCCTGGGACAGGCGGAGCCGGAGTACTACTTCGACCACGACATGGTCTACTTCTTCTTCGACCCACGCTTCGGCTTCCGGGAGAGGCTCCTGAGCGAGGACGAGGAGTACCGGACGATCTACACGATCGACGGGGAGACCCTCATGATCCCGAAGGACCCGGAGAACACGATCCGCAAGACCGACGTCCTGGGTATCCCGATCGACTTCACCATCAAGTCCCGGGACGACTGGCAGCGCTGGAAGCACCTGTACAGCGCCGGGGAATGGCGCCTGCACTCCAACCCGCCGCTGTCGGGCTCGTGGTTCGGGGTGCCGGACCTGGAGTTCCTGAGGCGCCGCTACGCCAGGGCGGTCGAGCACAGCCGCTTCAAGTGCCTGGTGTTCCGGGAGCCCTACGAGTGCGTCCGCGAAGTCCTGGGGACCGAGGGCATGCTCAGCCAGATGGCCCTGGACCCCGGGTTCATCCGGGAGATGCTCGAGCACAACCTCGGGATCACCTTCCGCATGATCGACCTGTACGAAGAGCTCGGGATGCCCATGGACGGCTACTGGGTGTGGGGGGACATCGCCTACAACAAGGGGATGATGTTCTCGCCGCAGATGTACGACGAGCTGATCCGCCCCCTTCACGAGCGGCTGTTCCGGCGCCTCGGGGAGTACTTCATCTACCACACGGACGGCTACATCGAGCCGCACCTGCCTCACCTGCTGGAAGTCGGCATTCGCGGCATCAATCCGCTGGAGGTCAAGGCGGGCAACGACTTCCATTCAATCGTGGACCGCTACGGCCAGGCCATGGTCATCACCGGCGGCATCGACGTCCGCATCCTCGGCAGCAACGACAGGGAGGCGGTCGACCGGGAACTGGCGACCAAGATCGGCCACGCCATGAAGGGAAAGTACATCTTCCACTCCGACCACTCGATCCCGCCGGACGTGAGCCTGGACACCTACAGCTTCGTGATCGAGAAGGTCAAGGAGTACGGGCGGTATTGAGGGGTCCGGAGGGGCAGGCAGCCGGTCGACGCCGCGCGGCTGCACCGGCCCGCGGTTGAC
>JAFGFV010000477.1 GCA_016930895.1 Spirochaetales bacterium
ATCGGCTTGATCAGGACCGCGCTGCCCTGCTCGGCTTTGGCGACTGTCCACACTTCGGCCGGAACCAGCATTCCTTCCCAATCCTCCTGTAAATAATAGAGCAAAACATCCGAGCTGACAACTGCAACCGGGTTCTGCGTCGAGGGGGTTGTCGGGGGGCTCGCAGAGGGTGCGGACAGCGGGCGCGCCAGGGAACGGGGCGGGCCCGCTGCTCCGGAAGGGTCAGGCCGTCTTTTTTTCGCTCAGTACCGTGATCTGCGGAACGGCCGCGTTGTCCACGACTTCCGGGGTCACCACTACGCGCTTTTTGCCCTTGATGGAGGGGATGTCGAACATGATGCCGACCATGATCTTTTCCACGATGGCCCGCAGGCCCCGGGCGCCGGTCTTCTGGGACACCGCCTTGCGGGCAATGGCCTCGATGGCCTCCTCCGGGAACTGGAGCTCCACGTCCTCCAGCTTCAGGGCAGCCTTGTACTGCTTGACGATGGCATTGCGCGGTTCGGTGATGATGCGCTTGAGAGCCTCCAGGTCCAGCTCCTCCAGGGTGACCTCGATGGGCAGCCTGCCGACGAACTCCGGGATCAGCCCGAACTGGATCAGGTCATCCGGGTGCAGGTGCGAGAACAGCTCGATCAGGTTCTTCTCGCGGGCCGGCTTGACGTCCGCCCCGAAGCCCATGGGGTGCTTCGACACCCGGCTGTCCACGATGCGGTCCAGGCCCACGAAGGCCCCGCCGCAGATGAACAGGATGTTCGTGGTGTCGATGCGCAGCATCTCCTGGTTGGGGTGCTTGCGCCCGCCTTGGGGGGGAACGCTGGCCACCGTGCCTTCGATGATCTTGAGCAGGGCCTGCTGGACCCCTTCGCCCGAGACATCACGGGTGATGGAGACGTTCTCGCCCTTCTTGGCGATCTTGTCGATTTCGTCGATGTAGACGATCCCCTTCTCGGCGGCGGCGATGTTGTTGCCCGCGTTCTGGATGAGCTTGAGGAGGATGTTTTCCACGTCCTCCCCGACGTAGCCCGCCTCGGTCAGGGTGGTGGCGTCGGCGATGGCAAACGGGACCTTGAGCTTTTTGGCCAGGGTGCGGGCCAGCAGGGTCTTGCCGGTGCCCGTGGGACCGATCATCAGGATGTTGGCCTTCTCGATCTCCACGTCCGGTTCTACCTGCCTGCCCGCGGAGATGCGCTTGTAGTGATTGTACACGGCCACGGAGAGCACCTTCTTGGCGTGCTCCTGCCCGATCACGTACTGGTCGAGATACTCCTTGATCTCCTTGGGGGTCGGAATGTCGTCCTTGAACTCCCCCGCGAGGAGCTCATCCTCTTCGTCCAGGATCTTCTTGCACACATTGACGCACTCGTCGCAGATGTACACCCCCGGCCCTGCGATGAGCCGCTTGACCGTGTCGGCGCTCTTCAGACAGAACGAGCAGGTCTTCAGGCCCTCATTTCTTGCCAGCTTGCTCATTGCGGGCTCTCTCCAGGATCTTGTCGACCAGGTTGTACTCGACTGCTTCCTGGGCGGACATGTAGTAGTCCCGTTCCAGATCCCGGGATATCTGCTCCTCGCTCTTTCCCGTGTGCTTGGCGAAGTACTCGATGACCAGCCGCTTGATGCGCACGATCTCCCGGGCCTGGATGCCGATGTCTGCCGCCTGGCCGGACACCCCGCCCCAAGGCTGGTGCACCAGGATGCGGGAAGACGGAAGCACGTAGCGCTTGCCCGGGGTCCCGCAGGTCAGGAGCAGCGCCCCCATCGAGGAGGCCTGGCCCAGGCAGATGGTCTGCACATCCGGGCGGATGTACTGGATCGTGTCGTAGATGGCCAGCCCGGCGGTAACCGTCCCTCCGGGAGAGTTGATGTACAGGTGGATGTCCTTCTCGGGATCCTGCGATTCGAGAAACAACAGCTGAGCGACCACCAGGTCGGCGTTTACGTCGTAGATCTCCCCGTCCACGAACACGATGCGGTCCTTCAGCAGGCGGGAAAAGATATCGTAAGAGCGCTCGCCCCGGCCGGTCTGTTCGATGACGTAGGGAATCAGGGTACTGGCTTGCTCAGTCATACTACCTCTTGGATGTTGGCAGGGTGGCGATTGTCTGCAAATCACCTACAATTTAATAGTTTCCCTGTGCCAAGTCCAGGAATTTAGCCTTCTTGCCCTTCTTGCTCACCCCACTCTCCAGCAGCAGGTCGTAGAGCTTTTCGTTCCTGAGGTCCGCCCGCAGGTACGGGAGGTAGTGGCTGCGCTCCATGGCCTGGCGCGTATCCTCCACGCTCATCTTCTGACCTTCGGCCTCCTGCTCGATTCGTTTGTCCAGTTCCCCGTCATCGACCTCGATCTTCTCCCTGTTTACCATTTCGCTGACCGCGAGCTGCAGCTTGAGCTTTTTCTCCGCCGCTTCCCGCCAGCCCGCCACGAGCTCGTCTTTGCTCTTGCCCTCTTTCTCCAGCTCTTGGAGCACGAGGCGTTCCGCCGCGGAGAAGTCCTGGGCCCGGGGCACGGCCCGGGAAACGAAGTTGCGCCACTGGTCCTCCTGCTCGTGCTCCACCATCGACTTGGGCAGCGGGATCGTGGCCCCGGCCAGGATCTTCTCCAGGAGCTGCGAGATGCTGTGCTCCCGGATCTTCTGTGCCGCGAAGGCCTCGAGCTTGGACCGGATGTCCTGCTTCAGGTCTTCGAGGGTCTGGTACTTGTCGCTGATGTCCTGGGCCAGCTCATCGTCGATGGCCGGCAGCTGCTTCTCCTTGACCGAGTTGACCTTGACCTTGAGACGGACCTTGCGCCCCGCCAGCTCCTCGAACTCGAACCCTTCCGGGTACTCCTTGGTCAGGACCCGCTCTTCCCCGGCCTTGGCGCCGACCAGCTCGTTGTCGATCTTGTACAGGTTGTAGCCGCTGCCGACTTCGAAGACGAAGCCCTCGCGGCGCGTCCCATCGACCTCGGAGTCGTCCTCGGCGAGCTCGACGTAATCGATCCCGACGATGTCCCCGTTCAGGACGGTGGCGTCCTTCTTGTCCGTGACCACGGAGTTCTGCTCCTGGAGGGCCTTGAGTTCCCGCTCCAGGTCCTCCTCCGAGATCTTGACCTGCAGCTCTTCGTACTCCAGGCCCTTGTACTCGGGCAGCTCGATCTCCGGGAAGGTGTCGAAGGTCACCGTGTACGGGTAGTCGGATCCGAGCTCCAGCTTGGCCTCCGAGTCCACCTCCGGGACGGAGGTGACCAGGGGTTGCTTTTCGGCGTCCTTGAGGACCTGGTCCAAGCTCTTGCGGATGACCCGCTCGGCGGTTTCCGCCAGCAGCGAGTCGCCGAATTTCCGCACCAGCACGGAAGGAGGGACCTTTCCCCGGCGAAACCCGTCCAGGCGGAGGTTCTTGGAGTACTCCCCCAACAGCTCGTCGTACTCCTTCTGGATGAACTCCTTGTCGACTGTCACGTTCAGCCGCACGCTGGAATTGTCCAGCTTCTCGAGATTCTTGCTCTTGATCACCGCTTGCTTCCTCGCGTTGTTGTATTGGGCCGCAAAGACAAAAGGCGATCCGGATTGCCGTTACCCGGATCGCCTCTTGTCGAGAGAGCGGGAAACGGGACTTGAACCCGCGACATCCACCTTG
>JAFGFV010000478.1 GCA_016930895.1 Spirochaetales bacterium
CCTCGTCTCGCCTTTCCAAACACGGGAGGCATGCCCGTTTCCAGGCATACCCTGTCGGTGAGGCACCATACCGGGGGACGGCTTAGGGGCTCTCACTCGGCGATCGACCGCGGAACCAGGCACTGGTTCGCGCGGGCTCCACTGTGCCGGCCTGCGGGCGTGATTGTCAAGCCCTCGGCGCGAGGCCGCTGGCAGCCGAGGCCGCCGAAAGGTTCACAAAACCGAAAATCTGTGCTTTAATGGGAGAGTGCCGTTCGCGACGGCAGCAACTCGGATCATTCAGGGGGTGGCGTTGTGAAGGCAAACGAGAAGGACCTCGTACGAGGCAGCACGGATTCCATCCTGCTCCGGTTGATCGCCGAGTCCGGCAGAATCCACGGTTACCACCTGATCAAGGAGATCAGCCGCAGGAGCAGGGGCTACTTTGCGTTTCGCGAGGGGACGGTCTATCCGGCGTTGCACAAGCTCGAGCAGGACGGCTTGATCCGAGGAGAATGGGAAGCCCAGCCCGGGGGGCTGCACCGGCGCTACTACACGATCACCGAGAAAGGCCAGGCGGTGCTCTCGCGGCGTCTGGTGGCGTGGCGTGAGTTCACCGCCGCCATGGACATGCTGCTGGGATCGGGGGACGCCTAACATCCTGTACGGTTGATACCGTGGAAGCCATCGACACGTACCTCAGTCAAATCCGCTCTCACCTGCACCTGGATCCCTCCACGGAGGGCACGATTCTCCGAGAGCTCAAGAGCCATTTCGACGAGCGGGTGGCGGAGCTCCACGACTCGGGCCTGCCCCTGCAGGCCTCGGAGGAGCAGGCGATTCGATCTTCCGGCAACCCCCAGTCGGTTGCCCGGCTGTTCTACGAGGCCCACAGCCAGGGCAGCTGGCTGGACGCCCTTCTGATGCTGCAGCCCCACCTGCTGACCGCTTCCCTGTTCGCCACCCACCTGTGGTGCCATCCGGTGGCGGTCCTGTCCGCCTTTGCCCTGGTGTTCGCGGTCTCGCTCATCGGTTGGACCCACGGCCGGCCGAGCTGGTTGCCGCCCTGGATCGGGTATTCCTATTCCCCCTTCGTGGCCACGATCTTCTTTTCAAGGGAGTTCGTGTACGACTGTGCGGCGCAGCTGTTCCTGGGCCGGCTCTCCCCCGCGCATCTCGGCCTATTGTTTTTCGTGGCCCTGTACGCCGGATTCCTGTGGCTCACGATAGCGTCGGTGGTCCGGGTGGTCAGGCGGGACTGGCTGCTGGTATCCCTCATGCTGCTGCCCCTGCCCATTCTGAGCGTGTGGATCTCCGACATCAGCCGCGTCGGGGCCCACTTCTACACCACGAACCCGGCGGCGTTTCGCTGGGACCACACCATGACGATGGTGTTCGTGGCGCTCGGCCTGGCGGCGGCGGTGTTCATGCGCATACCACGACGGACGATCCGGGTGGCCCTGGTCGCGGCGGCCGGGATCGGCACCACCCTTGCGGCCGGCAGCGGTCTGCTGCAGGACTCGCAGTTCCTGACCCTCCCCCTTCTGGCCGCACTGTCCCTGTTCACCTTCCTGGCCCCCGCAGCCCTGGAGTGGGTGCTCGGTCACGGGGAACCGACCCGGGAGATGCCGGGCTGCGGATAGCCGCGGCATCTGCCCCCGGTACAGCCCTCTGCACCCTCCGGCCGCGTCGATCACGGCCTGCATTTGCCTGCGCATGCGGTTGGCCATACACACGAGCCGGCGCCGGTCCACGCCGCCGACCAGGACCCCGACATCCACCGGCTCGCCGATCACCACCGTGACCCGGGGCGGCACGCGCAGGCGCCGTCCGAGGACGCACACGGAGCGTCTGCCCAGCCAGCGCTGCTCGTGGAGGACCGTGGTGATCGGCACCACCGGCACGCCCAGGCGGGCAGCCAGGGTCAAGGCGCCAAGCCGCAGCGGCCGCACCTCCTGGCTCCAGCGGTAGCACTCCCCTTCCGGGAAGAAGTGCACAAAGCCCAGATGGTCCAGGGCCCGGGCCAGGTTCTTCTGCAGAATCCGCAGCGAAGCCGGGCGTTCAGGGATCGGGATCGCCCCGAGGAGCCGCACGAAGGTCCCCAGGAAGGGAAAGAGCGCGGTTTCCTCGAGCATGGTGAAGTAGGTCCGGCGAGGACGAATGGCGTGGGCGATCACGGCGGGGTCCATGAGCAAAGTGTGATTGCTCACCAGCACCGCCTGCCGGAGCCCCGCGAGGTTCTCCCTGCCGATCACCCGGAGGCGGAAGAGCAGCCGGTCGATGGCCATCACCAGAGGCAGCAGCAGGTAGTACGCGGCCGTGAAGGGCAGGAAGGAGGGTGAGAATCGCAGGATCTCGTCACCGCTACGATAAGCCACCGAAATCCCCCCGGGTCACCGCACCAGCCGGCCCTTCCACATGATGCCGGCCCCGGCCTGGACCAGCCGGAAGCTTCGCCAGGACATGTACAGCAGGTGGACGAAGGTCACCGGGTACAGCAGCCCCGCCCACCCGGGCAGGCCGCGGTCGCGCAGGGTGGCGGTCCAGGCCGCCAGGAACAGCAGGGGAGCCAGGCTGGTGAGCCGGGCGGCGGGGTCCCCCAGGACGAGCTGGAGGCACGCGAGCACCAGGGGAAGGAGGACCAGTGCCACCAGCACGGCGCTGGCCGCCAGAAAGAACAGAGGCCTGTGTTTGAAGAAGTCGTAGATGTTCTTCGAGATGCCCGCGAAAGCGGCTTGATAGCCTTCGTACATCCGGCAGCGGACGTGCTCTTGCGCATCCAGAAACACCAGCTTCAGCCCCGCTCGCTTGACCTCGCGGGCGAGAAACACGTCGTCGCTGATGCGCTCGGACACCCCCTCGAAGCCCCCGATGGTCTGAAGGGCGTTCCGCCGGAAGACCATGAGCTGCCCGATGGCGAAGGACAGAGCAGGGCTGCGGGTGCAATGGATCAGCCACAGCGGCAGGAACAGGGCGCTCATGATGTACATGACCGGGACGATTAGCAGCTCCCCGAAGCTGCGCAGCTCCTGGCGGACGTACCCCGAAACGCAGTCGGCTCCGTGGCGCCGCAGGCTGGCGACCGCCCAGGCGACGCTGTCGGGGCCGTGCACGGTGTCGGCATCCGTGAACATCAGGTACTCCCCCGTGGCGCAGTCGGCCAGCTGCTGCAGCGCATGGGGCTTGCCGTACCAGCGGCCGGCAGGCAGGGGCTGTCCCTGGACCGCCCGCACCAGACGCGGGTGGCGTCGAGCGTAGCCGCAGATTACCTCCCAGGTGGCGTCGCTGGAACGATCGTCGAGAGCCACCACCTCCAGGCTTGCGTAGCTCTGTCGGACCAGGGAGTCGAGACAGCGGCCGATGTTGCGCTCCTCGTTCCGGCAGGGCACCAGCACCGAGACCCGGGGCCCGACCTTGCGCATCCGCCGGGGCGAGCTGGCCCGCAGCCAGAGCAGGTTGGAGGCGGACAGCAGCAGGAAATACACGGAAGCGAGCAGGAACACGATCATGCAATACCTCGATAATCTATGTATCGAACACCTATGTATAAGCTTTCTCGACAGGTACGTCAAGGCGCTCCTCGGGCACACGCTTCCGTAGGGCCCTCCGACAGCAGAACCTCCCTGCCTTGACAAGTTTCGGAGTTTTTGTACATATTGGGTTGTCACAGGTTGGACCCACGGGAACCGATCTTTGGACGACACCTAGCGTGGTGAGTGTAGCTCAGGTGGTTAGAGCGCCAGTCTGTGGAACTGGAA
>JAFGFV010000479.1 GCA_016930895.1 Spirochaetales bacterium
ATAGACCCCGTCCGCCAGGTGCCCGATCTCCAGGCGCATGCGCCGCTCGGCGTACTGGTGGATCTCCTCCACGGTCTGGCGGGTCTTGGCCACCCCGTACTTGCCGATGAGCTCCAGGATCCTGCGCTCGGCCACCCGGCAGGAGGCGACCTGGGCCTTCATGTCTACCCACAGGGCGTCGGGCATGCGGGTGTTGATCCGGATCATGTTCACCACGTCCTGGATCGGCTCCTCGTTGCGGTAGATCCTCACGGGCGGGATGCGGATCCCTTCGTGGAACAGCTCCGTGGCGCCGGGGGCGTAGGAACCCGGCTCCAGCCCCCCCACGTCCCCATGGTGGGCCCGGTTGATGGCGATGAACTGCAGCTCCTCCTCGTAGAAAATCGGCTTCATGATGGTGATGTCCGGGAGGTGGGTGCCCCCCAGGTAGGGGTCGTTCAGCACGAACACGTCCCCCGGGTGGATGTCCTCGCGGAACTCCCGGGAGACCGCCTTGACCGCTTCCATGGCCGAGGCGGTGTGGGACGGGACCCCGTCGATCTGGGCCACGATGCGGTTGTCCCAGTCGCAGATGGCGCAGGAGAAGTCATGGACCTCCGCGAAGATGGGCGAGATCGAGGTGTTGATCATGGTGATGCCCATCTCCTGGTTGATGGTCAGCAGGCGATTGTAGATCACCGACAGGGTGATGGGGTCCTGCGCCCCCTCGAACTCCTTCTTGCGGCTTTGGGCAGCGCTCACGCCTTCACCTCCATCATCTCCATCACGATGTTCCCGTAGCGGTCCACGTGCATCGACCATCCCGGGTGCACGATCACCGTGGTGATCCGCTCCTCCACCACCGCGGGTCCCTCGGCGTGCATTCCGGGGCGCAGGGCCTGGCGGTCATAGACCGGGGTCTCCCGAAAATCCCCGTACTGCTCGAAGTACACCGGCCGGCTCGCCTTGAGGGCCCCGCGGATGTCCGCTCCCGCCTGCTCGTCCCCCTGGGCCTCGAGAGTCGCCTTGTCCACGGCCCCCACCGCGGTGATGCGCAGGTTCATGATCTCCAGGGGGTTCTCCGGCGTCGAGTAGGTGTACAGCCGCTCGTGGGCCGCGTGGAAGGCCGCCGCGATCTCCTGGAGGTGCCGCTCCTCGATGCTGCAGCCGTGCGGGGAGTCTTCGACCCTGTCTGCAGGAATCTCGATCGTCACCTCGTGGTGCTGCCCCACGTAGCGCACGTCCAGGTACCGCAGCAGGGTGGCCCGCTCCCGCTCCACCCCTTCCTGCAGGAGCTCCTTGAGGGACTGCGCCTCCACCTGCCGGATGACCTCGTTGAACTCGTCCAGGTCGATCCCAGGCCCGCTGGGCCCGATGAAGGCGTTGTACGAACGCACGTTGTCCAGGCGGATGTCGGTTTCGAGCATGCCGAGCGCGCAGAACACCGACGCGGCCCGCGGGACGAGCACGGTTCGGCTGCCGACCTCTTCCGCGATCTTGCAGGCGTGGATCGAGCATGCCCCTCCGGCGCTGACCAGGGCGTACTCCCGCGGGTCGTGGCCCCGCTGCACCGAGACCACCTTGGTGGCGTCGGCCATGTTCTGGTTGATGATCTGGAAGACCCCGGCGGCCGCCTCGGCCTCGCTCATGCCCAGGGGCTGGGCGATCTCCCGCCGCAAGGCCGCGGCGGCGGCGGCGGCGTCGACCTTCATCTCTCCGCCCAGGAAGTAATCAGGGTTCAGGTAGCCGAGGCACAGGTTGGCATCCGTGACGGTGGGCTTCGTGCCCCCGAGGGCATAGCACACCGGTCCGGGGTCCGACCCAGCGGAAGCCGGTCCGACCTTGAGCATGCCGCCCTTGTCCATCCAGGCGATCGAGCCGCCCCCGGCCCCGATGGTGTTGATGTCGATCATGGGTTTGGCCACCCGGTAGCCGGCGATCTCCCCCTCGGTCGACAGGGTCACCTTGGCGTTGTTGATCAGGGTGACGTCGAAGGAGGTGCCGCCCATGTCCATCAGGATCAGGTTCCTGCGGTCCAGGAGCCCCGCAAAGAACACCGCCCCCACCGCCCCGGCCGCCGGCCCGGAGAGCAGGGTGGCCGAGGCGTGGCGGATCGCGGTCTCGGCGGTCATGACCCCGCCGTTGGAAGCGGTCACGTAGAAGGCCCGCCCCAGCCCGTCGGCTTTGAGGCGGCGTTCCAGGGTGGACAGGTACACCGTCAGCTTGGGTCCGACGTAGGCGTTGGCGACCGTGGTGGAGGAGCGCTCGTATTCCCGGATCTGGGGCAGGACCTCGGACGAAATGGAGACAAAGGCTTCGGGCAGCTCCCGGGCCACGATCTCCCGGATGGCTCGCTCGTGGACGGGGTTCAGGAAGGAGAACAGGGTGCACACCGCCACCGCCTGGACCCCCTCCCTGCGGAACAGGGCGCAGGCCTCTTCCACATCCTCGGGCACCAGGGGCTCCAGCACCGCCCCCGTGGAGTCGATGCGCTCCCGCACCCCGACCCGCAGGTACCGGGGAACCAGGGGCTCGGGCACCGGGAGGTACAGGTCCCAGATGTTCTCCTTGTGAGCCCGGCGCATCTCCAGGGTATCCCGGAACCCCCGGGTCAGGATGAGCCCGGTCAGCGCCCCGGTTCCGGTCAGCAGGGTGTTGGTGGCCACGGTGGTGCCGTGGGCAAAGAAATCCAGCTCCGGCAGGAACTCCTCCAGGTCCTTCCCGAAGGCCGCCGCGGCCTTGCGCACCACGTTGTACAGGCCAATGGAGGGGTCCTTGGGCGTTGACAGCTCCTTGAAGGTGTGGATCGTGCCCTGCCCGTCGATGACCACGCAGTCGGTGAAGGTACCGCCCGTGTCGACACCCACTCTAAAAAGACCCATGCGCTCCTCCGTACTCAGTGCTTCGATGACGTGCGCCGGGCTCCGCAGCCGTTGGACGCACAGGGGTGGCGACGCTACCGGGCACGGGGATCCCCCCGCCGCCCGTGGCTGCGCCTATTCGTCGAACAACTCCGCTCGTACGATCAGCAGGTGGCGGCGCATGGCGTCCCTGGCTTCCTCCGCCTTGCCCTCGCAAATCGCCGCCACGATGCTGCCATGCTCCTCGGCGTACCGGGCAAGGCTCCCCGGGGTTTGGATCCCTTTCAGCTTCAGGGCTCTCCAGTGGGCCTCTTTCATCATCAGGTTGACCCCGGAGAACACCATGAACAAAACGCTGTTGTGGGCGCAGGTCCCGATCATCATGTGCAGCTTTCGGTCCTCTTCCATGTAGGACTCCGCCAGGGCGGGGTCCCTCTCGCACCGGGCCCCCAGCTCGCGCAGCCGCTCGACCTGCGTGGCGAGCTCGCGCCGTTCCTCCGCGCTGGCCCGGGCGGCCGCCAGCGCCGCCAGGCTGGGCTCCAGCTCGAGCCGAGACTCGAAGATCTCGTAGGGCTCGTGGTCCTTGAGCAGCTGCTTGAGGAGCTCGCTGTCCAGGGACACGCCGGTTGCGTCGACCTTGATGATGTTGCCCTGACCGCTCTTGCTCTCCACCAGCCCGAGAAGCTCCAGGGCGCTCAGGGCCTCCCGGATGCTGGCCCGGCTGGTTCCAAACTGCTGGGCCAGCACCCGTTCCGGCGGGAGCTTGTCTCCGATCTTGAGCGTGCCGTCGGCGATGCTCTTGCGGATCTGGGTCACGATCTGCATGTAGAATCTCTGAGGGCGGACCTGTTCAAACACGATCACTTACTGCCTTTGGTCTGGTGGCCTGACCACCATGGTGGCTGGTAGTGTAGCGGACTTCCAGAGATCCGTCAAGCCTCGGATGCTCCCGCCCGAGCAGCGGGCGGATGGACCAGCGTTGTTGACAGATGCACGGTTGTCCAATATCATGCAAGAGGTAAAGCTGTCAGGCCAATAGTCCATTTGGCATTTCTGGAGGATACTCTTGAAGCCGCTTGAGTCAGTGTTCAACGCGCGTTCGGTCGCGGTCGTGGGGGCCTCGGCCAATCCGGAGAAGACGGGCCACGTGATCCTGAAGAACATCATCGACGGCGGGTTCGCCGGCAGGATCTACCCGGTCAACCCGGGCGCCGAAGAGATCCTGGGACTGCCCTGCCATCCCTCCCTGGAGGCAATCGAGGGCCCGGTGGACCTGGCCGTGATCGTCGTGCCTGCCAAGTTCGTACCCGACGTGATGCTCGAGGCCGGCAGAAAGAAGGTCCCCGGAGCCGTGGTGATCTCGGGAGGCTTCGGCGAAACCGGCAACCAGGAGCTGGAGACGAGGGTCCTCGAGGCTGCGCGTCAGTACGGGATCCGAGTGATCGGCCCGAACTGTCAGGGCTTCAACTACACGCCCAACCGCCTGTGCGCCTCCTGGCCGCTGGTGACCCGCGGCGGACCAATCGCGGTCATCTCCCAGAGCGGGACCGTGGGGGCGGCCATCGAGATGTGGGCCCAGGCCGCCGAGATCGGGATCTCGGGCTTCGTAGCCCTGGGCAACAAGGCGGACGTGAACGAGATCGACCTGATCGATCTCTTCGGGGAAGACCCGAACACCCGGGTGATCTCGCTGTACATCGAGGGGGTCAGGGACGGCCGCCGCTTCATGGAGAGCGTGAGGTCCGCCCGGCAAAGGAAGCCCATCGTCGTGCTGAAGCCGGGGACCACCGGCAAGGGTGCCAGGGCGGTGCAGTCGCACACCCGTTCGATCGCCGGACGGGACGAGATCTTCGAGGCCGTGAGCCGGCAGCTGGGGATGACGAGGGCGAGAAGCATCACCGAGCTGTTCGACTACTCCCTGGCGCTCGGATTCCTGAACAAGCCCAAGGGCAACCGGACGCTCATCGTTACCTCGAGTGGAGGCAGCGGGATCCTCGCCACCGACGCGGCAGAGCAGAGCGGCATCGAGGTGGTGGATCTGCCCTCCGGGCTGGCCGCGGAGCTCAAGGAGGCTCTGCCCCCCCAGTGCGTGGTGGCCAATCCCCTCGATCTGACGGGCGACGCGACGGCGGACCGCTACCGCACCGCCACGGAGATCGCCCTTCGCGATGACAGCATCGATTCGGTCCTCCTGATTTTCGGTGACCCCATTCCGGGCGCCTGCGAGGTGGTGAACGAGCTCAAGGCAAAGAGCGACAAGCAGATCATCGTCGCCTACCTGGGCGGCGGAGAGATCGAGGAGCAGGAGAAACTGAAGCTGCACCGGAGCGGGACACCCGTGTTCCCCACTCCGGAGAGGGCGGTGGCCGCCCTCAAGGTCCTGATCGAACAACCGGAAACAAGGAGTGCCTGATGGCAAGTTCGACACTGATCCAGCCCGCGGGGAGCAGGGTTCTTCTCATGGGCAACGAGGCGATCGCCCGCGGGGCGATCGAGGCGGGGCTGCAGCTCATGGCAGCCTACCCGGGAACGCCCTCCTCTGAAGTCGGCGAGGCCCTGATCGGGGCACACGGAGAGGCGGACTACTACGTCGAGTGGAGCACCAACGAGAAGATCGCCTTCGAGGTCGCCGCCGGTGCGGCCCAGGTCGGCGCCCGCTCGATGACGGCCATGAAGAACGCCGGGCTCAACGTGGCCATGGACACCTTCATGACCCTTCCCTATGGCGGCGTCAAGGGCGGAATGGTCGTGGTCGTGGCCGATGACCCCGACGCCCACTACTCCTCCACGGAGCAGGACACGCGCCTGCTCGCCTCCTACGCCGAGATCCCCTGCTTCGAGCCCATGGACCAGCAGGAAGCCAAGGACATGACCCGGGACGCTTTCGAGCTGTCGGAGGCCCTGGAGCTGCCGGTATTCCTGCGCTCGGTGAGCCGGATCTCCCATGCGAGCGGGGATGTCACCTTTGGACCGGTCCGAGACGAGAGAAACGACCTGGGCTTCAACAAGCACTACAAGCTGCCCTATCGTTGGAACGTCTATGGCGCCCCGGGGCCCGTGTCCAAGCACGAGTGGCTTCACGCGCTCCTGCCCAAGGGGCGGGAGGCGGCCAACACCAGCCCCTACAACCGGCTCGAGCGGGTCGAGGGAGCCGAGGTGGGGGTGCTGTCCAGCGGGGTGGCGGCGGCCTATACGATGGAGGCCCTCGAGCGGCTGGGCCTCCGCGGCAAGCTCAGCTTCCTGAAGCTGGGCATGATCCATCCCCTGCCCGACCAGCGGGTCGCGGAGCTCCTGACCGGAATCTCCACCCTGATCGTGGTCGAGGAGGGGGACCCGTTCCTGGAGACCATGGTCCGGGCCTTCGCCCAGGAGATGGGTTTTCAGGTCAAGATCTACGGCAAGAGCTACGATGCGGTCCTGCCCCCGTGTGGAGAAATCAACGCCGACAAGACCGCCGAGGCGATCGCCCGAGTGATGCACGTCGCGCTGCAGTCCGACGACCGGGAAGCCAGCCGGCGGGAGCTCCGGTCCCTGGTGGCGCCGCGCTCATCCACCCTGTGCGCCGGCTGCTCGCACCTCGGCTCCTACTGGGCCCTCAGGGAGGCCCTGAAGGGCCACAAGGGAGTGCACATCATCAACGGTGACATCGGGTGCTACGAGCAGGGCGGCTACGGCCTGTTCGCCTCCAAGATCAACGTGAGCGACGAGCCCAGCAAGAGGCATCCGGTGCGTTCCGCGTACGAGATTCTCGATACGATCTACGTCATGGGCTCCGGGATCGGCATGGCCCAGGGACAGGCGCACGCGGGATACCGGGATGGGAAGGTGGTGGCCGTGGCCGGGGACTCGACCTTCATCCACGCGACCTTGCCCGCCGTGGCGAACGCCGTGTACTCCCGGGCCGACATCACCTTCCTGGTTCTGAACAACCGCTGGACCGCCATGACCGGCCATCAGGTCAATCCCAACACCGGCGTCGACACCCTGGGCGCCGAAACCGAAGGGTTCGACATCCCCGCAGTGGCCCGCTCCCTCGGAGTCAGGAAGGTGTGGACCGCCGACGCCTATGCGCTCGAGGAGGCCACACAGGCGATCGCGGAAGCCCTGGATTTCGCCGGGCCTTCCGTGGTGGTCCTCAACGGGGAGTGCATGCTGCAGGTGTTGCGCAGGGCCCCCAGGAAGAGCGCGGCGGCCACCCGGGTCGACGAGGAGGTCTGCACCGGCTGCACCTTGTGCGTTCAGCTGGGCTGTCCGGCCGTCATGTTCGACAGA
>JAFGFV010000480.1 GCA_016930895.1 Spirochaetales bacterium
CGCTTGCCTTCTTCCGAGATGTTCTGGGGCAGGAGTACGCGCGCGGGCATGGCCTTCCGTTTCCCCCCTGCTGGTCTTGCCCGATGGGGCAGGGGAGAGGGTAGACTCCGCCTCTCGCGGATGTCAAGGGACCCCTCGGCCCGCCCTCTGACGCACGGCGCCGGTGCGACGCGAGAGTGCCGGAAGAACCACGGGGATCGGGCACATCTCCTTGAAAATGTGCGGGCCATCGAGCATAATGGGGCAAACACATGGAAAGCCTCAGCTGGGAGAGCATGGTCGCATCCTGCGCGGCCCTGAGCACGGAGCTCGCCGGTGCCAGTTGGGCCCTTCGGGGTCTGCTTCTGGCGGTGACCGCGATCATGGTGGTGTTCGTGGTCTTGTTTGCGACCTTTTTCGCTCGGGCCCGCTCCCTGCGAACCCGCCGCGGGGCCGAGATCTATCGCTACCTGTCGCGCCGCCTGGGGCTCAGCCGCTCCGAGCAGCAGCTCGCCGATCGCATCAGCTCCTACTATCATCCGCCGGAAACCAAGTACATGGTCCTCGTGGACGAACTGGATTTCGACGATTGCGCGGCCCGCGCCGAGGAGCGCGGAAGCCTCGAAGAGATGACCCTGTCGGCGCTGCGTCTCAAGCTGGATTTCGGAGCGGGCAATCCCGAAGAGGCCCCGGGCTCCAGTGCCGAGCTCGGGCCCGGCACTCCGGTCATCATCGTGCAGAAGGGGCGCCCCAGCATCCGGGGAAGGGTCGCAGAATCGGAAAGCGATTCGGAGGGTGAGCTGGCAAGCCAGTCGCTCGTGGTGGAGCTGGACACCGGAACGGAGCCGCCCACCGTGGGGGTGCCCGTCTCGGTGTACTTCCACAATCCCGCCGGCGTGTTCGTGTTCGCCAGTTACGCGCGCCGGCTGGTCAAGAACCGCATCCATCTGGATCATTCCGACGTAGTGCGCCCGAGCCAGCGCCGCAGATACTACCGTAAGGCCGTCAAGCTGCCGGTGTACGTCATGCTGCGGGACAAGCTCGAGGAGCCGGTCCGCTCGGCGATTCTGGATCTCAGCGGCGGCGGAGCGAGCCTGGAAAATCCGGGCATGAGCGTCACGGCGGGCGACGAGCTGGCCCTCTCCTTCTCCCCGGGGGGCGAGCGTTTCACGGTCCCGGCCAGGGTGATACGGCTGTCTGCGAGCGGCAGGGTGATGCACGTGCAGTTCCTGCGACTCAGCGAATCCGCGCGCGACCGCCTGATCGGCTCACTGTTCAAGGCTCAAGGCAGAACGTAGCTCCGTGACCAAAATCGACGTGGTTGTCGTAGGGGCCGGGGTCGTGGGCCTGGCCATAGCCCGCCGTCTTGCCTCCCGGAAGCGGGAGATCGTGCTGGTGGAAAGGCACGACGGTTTCGGCCGGGAGACCTCTTCCCGCAACAGCGAGGTCATCCACGCCGGCATCCACTACGCCGAAGATCTGCTCAAAACCCGCCTGTGCGTCCGGGGCAACCCCCTGCTGTACGAGTTCTGCGCCAAGAAAGGGATCCCGCATCGGAAGACCGGCAAGCTCATCGTGGCCACCTCGGAGGACGAGGTCTCCCGACTGCACCAGCTGCTCGACCAGGGGACGCGCAACGGCGTACGGGGATTGCGGGTTCTCGGGCCGCAGCAGATCGAGACCCTCGAGCCGTACGTGTCCGCCCTGGCTGCCCTCCACAGCCCCGACACCGGGATCGTCGACAGCCACGAGCTGATGAGTGCCCTGGAGCGCGAGGCGATCGCCGAGGGCGTGACCGTGGCCTACAACTGCACGGTGACGGGACTGGACCACTCGGGGTCGCAGCTGGAGGTGCTGATTCGGGACGCCGACGGCGAAGACCTGCCTCTGGCCGCGTCGGTGGTCGTGAACGCCGCCGGCCTGGAGGCGGACCGGGTGGCCGAGATGGGCGGACTGGACGCGGAGGAGCTCGGCTACCGCATCCATCCCTGCAAGGGGGAGTACTTCGCCGTGTCCAACCGGCACACCGGCAAGATCGGCTGCCTGGTGTACCCGCTGCCCAGCCCCGTGCACCTGGGGGCCCACGTGGTCCTCGGCCTCGACGACAGCCTCAAGATCGGGCCCAGCTGCTTCTACGTGGACGAGATCGACTACGACGTGGACCCGGAACACCAGGAGGAGTTCTTCCTGAAGGCCCGCAGGTTCCTGCCGTTCCTGGAGTACGAGGACCTGTCTCCCTCCATGGCCGGAATCCGGCCCAAGCTCTATCGGACAGGGGAGCCGTTCCGGGACTGGGTGATCCGCGAGGAGAGCGATCAGGGGCTCCCGGGGTTGATCGACCTGATCGGGATCGAGTCGCCCGGCCTGACCGCCTGCCTGGCCATCGCCGAGATGGTCGAGGGGGTGGTCGAGGGCATCGGTACGTCAAAGAACTGAGGGTCGCCCCCGCGTTGACCGCGCCGTCGTTCGTCGAATAGTATGAAGCCGGGGAGGACCAGTCGATGGCCAAAAACGAGAAGCCCAACAAGATGATCAACTACGTCATGGGCGGGATCTTCGACGGCATCCTGCTGTGGGTGCTGCATCAGCTGCCCCGCTGGAACGTACCGGTCATCACGGAGGCGTATCCCGACATCCTGACGGTGGTGACCCTGTCCCTCGCCGTTCAGATCGCCTTCCACGCCGTGCTGGTGCTCTTCCACCCCCTCTGGCTTCACTACCTGGCGCAGGTGGTGTTCGCCGTGTTCAGCGTGATCGCCCTGAGCGTGATCATCGAAGTCTACCCGTTCGACTTCGCCGGGCTGGTGGGTCCGTGGCTCGATACGGCCTTCCGCATCCTGCTGATCGTGATCCTGGTGGGAAGCGTGATCGGCGGGATCGTCAACCTGGTGCGCTTCCTGCGGGCTCTCGCCCGACGCGGCGAACGCCAGGCCGGAGACGCGTAGCGGCGGCGCTCAGCGGCTGAGCGCGGAACGCTCAGCCCAGGAGCTTGAGGCAGTCCTCCAGGATGCCGAGCCCGGTGTCGAGCTCTTCCCGGGTGATCACCATGGGGGGAGCCAGGCGGATCGAGCACTCCCCGGCCCCCAGCAGGAGCAGCCCTCGGCGGAACGCCTCCTCGAGCAGCCGGTTGCGCTTGGCCCGCGCCGGGGTCTTGCGGGCATCCTCCACCAGCTCCACGCCGACCATCAGGCCGATCCCGCGGACGTCTCCGATCAGGGGGTAGCGCTTCTGCAGTCCCTCCAGCTGCTCCTTGAGGTACGCCCCCAGCACCCGGGAGTTCTCCAGCAGCCTCTCCCGCTCGATGACCCGCAGGACCTCCTTGGCGGCTTCCATGATCACCGGTCCCCCGTTCAGGGTCCCCTCGTGGGCCCCGGGCTCCCAGTCCATGACCTCCGCCCGGGCGACCGCCGCCCCGGCGGGCAGGCCGTGGGCCATGGCCTTGGAAACGGTCAGGATGTCCGGCGCTACCCCGAAATGCTCCGATGCGAACATCTTCCCCGTGCGGGCGAACCCGGTCTGCACCTCGTCCACCACCAGCAGGATCCCGTGGGCGCGGCAGATCTCCGCCAGCCGGGGCAGAAACTCCTGGGGAGGCACGATGTAGCCCCCGGCCCCCTGGACCGCCTCGACCAGGATGAAGGCCACCTCGTCCGGCGGGGTGATCTTCTTGAGGGTCACATCGGTGAGGTAGCTCAGACAGTGCAGATCGCAGCCCGGGTACTCCCGGTTGAACAGGCAGCGGTAGCAGTACGGGTAGGGGACAAAGTGGGCCACCGGGTACATGGGGGCGAAGCCCCTGCGGGCCGCCACGCCGGTGGTCGTGAAGCTCACCGCCCCGAGGGTGCGCCCATGGAAGCCGTTGACGAAGCCGATGCCGTACGCCCGCCGGGTGTGCCACTTGGCCATTTTGATGGCCGTGTCGATCGCTTCGCTCCCGCTGTTGGTGAAGAACACCCGCTTGGCGAACTCCCCGGGGGTGGCGGCGCACAGCATCTCGGCGTACTCGACCTGGGGGACCGTGTAGTAGTCCAGGCTGTTCACGAAGATGAGCTGGTCCAGCTGGCGCTTGATGGCCGCGATCACCTCCGGGTGGCGATGCCCTAGGCCCGTCACGGCGATCCCGGAACCGAAGTCCAGGAAGACGTTGCCGTCCACGTCTTCCACGTAAACCCGTTCGGCCCTGAGGCCCACCAGTTGAGAGCTGCGGGTCAGGGAAGGGGAGAGGAGTTTTTCGTCCTTACGGATCCAGGCCTGGGCCTTGGGGCCCGGGGGGGTGACCAGGATCTTGGGGCCGGTGTAGCTCATGGGTCTCTCCTATTCCTGTCGTGCTCAGCGAAGCGTGATGTCCGGCCGGAAACGGATGGCGCCGAGCCCGTTGCCTACCGCGAGGGACACGTGGATCGCCGCGGCAGTCCAGAAGCTTCCCGTGGCCAGGGTCAGGAGACACAGGGCGAGGCCGAAGGGGGCCGCAGCCAAGGTTTCCGTGAGGCCCTTCTGGATGTGGGTCAGGGAGTACAGGGCGGCGTTGACCGTGAGGGAGAGCCCCACGCCGTAGGGCAGCAGGCCGTACAGGAGCAGGCCGCGGTACATGAACTCGTAGGCGACCAGAAACAGCGCCCAGAGCAGCAGGTTGTAGGCCACCAGGGGCCGGGTCCACTCCGTGAGCCTCATCTGCGGGTAGCGCGCCCCGGGCTTGCGGAGCTCGGGATTGAAGTAGGAACCGACCCCCGCCGCGAGGAACAGGAGCACCGCCCACAACCCGGCCGATCGCGTCAGGCGGGGGAGCCGGCAGAAGCTGCCCAGGTCCAGGCGCAGCACGATCACGCTCACCAGGAAGGGCACCAGGCCGAAACACCCGGCCATGAGCACTCTCTGAAAGGTCGTGTGCCGGATGACCCCGAGGCGGGGCCCGAAGCGGGCATGAAAGCGCTCCTGGAGCCTGCCGGAGCCCCCCAGCAGGGCGTAGACCGCCCAGCCGGCGGTGAACAGCACGATCACCGATACGGCCACCGCCGAGGGAGAGACTGCCGAAGAGAGCGCGGCGATGGCCCGGTCAGGACTCATGGCCGGCCCCCGGCTGCGGCTCCGGGTCGATGACGAGCTCGATGCGCTTGTTGATGCGGCCCTTGCTCTTGTACCCGGCGACATGGATCGTGCCCACCTCTCGGGTGTTGGCCACGTGGGTTCCCCCATCGGCCTGGAGGTCCAGCCCCTCAATCTCCACGATGCGGACCGTCTGGATGGCCGGCGGCAGCAGGTTGATCTTGGTGCGGATCAGGTCCGGGATCTGAAAGGCTTCCGCCCGCGGCAGGAAGCGGACCCGCACCGGGCGGGCCGCGGCCACCTCCCGGTTGATCTTTTCTTCGATTTCCAGCACGAGCTCCTGGTGCAGGGTTTCGAACTCGAAGTCCATGCGCCCCTGCAGCAGCTCCATGTTGCCCCCCGTGACCTGCGCCCGGTAGTCCCGCCAGACCACGCCGCAGAGGATATGGAAGGCGGTATGGGTGCGCATGAGCTTGTGGCGTCGCTCCCAGTCCAGCACTCCGTGCACGAGGGAGCCCGCCTGGGGGAGCTCCCCCTCCAGGAAGTGCCAGACCAGCTCGCCCTGTCGCCGGACCGCGGACACCGGCCTCCCGGCGATGCTGCCCGTGTCGGCAGGCTGGCCGCCGCCGCCCGGATAGAAGGCGGTGCGGTCCAGGGCGATCCCCCCCTGCTGCGGATCCGCCGCGAGGACCGTGGCGTCGAACTCCCGCAGGTAGGCGTCGCTCTGGGCAAGGATTTCGGTAGCGTCAGAGGCGTCCATGGAGCTTGTTGTACCCGAACCGCCCCCGCCGGTCAACTGCACGGCGGCTGCAGGGGGACCCCCGGCGTGCCCGGCCGCTTATTCCCTC